>JANMHD010000102.1:0-8158 GCA_031374985.1 Coleofasciculaceae cyanobacterium OTE_70_metabat_329
ATAAGGAGATTGATCAATTTATTGATCATCTAGATTTTGATGGGGCAAACCAGTACGATTTTTCCAGAGTCCGGATTAATTGCTTTTTTTCTCTCCATGGCCCCGCCTTAGTTATGCGACTGATCCCTAACAATATTCTGACCCTAGAGCAATTAAGACTACCTCCTGTCTTTAAGGATATTGCCCACTACCATAAGGGATTAATTTTGGTGACAGGTCCAACGGGGTCAGGAAAATCAACGACTCTAGCGGCGATGATGGACTATATCAATAAAGAGCAGCCTAAGCACATTATTACTATTGAAGACCCAGTAGAATTTGTGCATACTAGCCGGAAGTCTTTGATTAAGCACCGGGAAGTTGGCCGCCATACCAAATTATTTGACAATGCCCTCAAAGCTGCTCTACGGGAAGACCCGGATATTATTATGGTGGGAGAAATGCGGGATAAGGATACAGTGAATACTGCCCTCAAAGCTGCTCAAACGGGTCACTTAGTCGTAGGAACTCTCCATACTAATAGTGCGGTGAAAACGATCGAACGGATTCTTAACCTCTACAAGCCTGAAGAACAATCAGCCATGCGGGTAGGTCTCTCGGAATCTCTCGTGGCGATTATTGCCCAAGGCTTGTGCAAAACCACCGATGGTAAACGAGCTGCTTTCCACGATATTCTGATTAATACAGAATCTATCAAAGAGTATATTATGCAGGGCAAAAACGATGAAATAACTGGAGTCATGTTGGCTTCAGAATTTGATGGCATGACCACCATGAATAAGGAGCTGTTAAAACTTTATCAAGAAGGTAGAATTACCGAAGAAACTGCCTTAGAAAAATCTCCGACTCCTAATGAAATGGCTCAGTTCTTGAGGGGTAGAATTTAAACTTATCTTAGATATCTATAGTGATTTTAAATGATGTGTATTGTTTTGGCTATGCTCAGCCCCCTATTGACGATGGCTGAGTGTAGCCACAGCCCATCACAACTCCTTGGAGTATCTAGATAATATCAATATAGGCAAAGAGCTTAAGCCCCTCGTTCTTAAATTTATATTTCTCCTTAGGACTAATGCCAACTTTGACAAAAAATCTTTTTTGGATTCTGATTCTTAGTACGTATATTCTAAAATGATAATTACCTAGGTATTAGGTCAATTAGATAAAACTCTCCAAGTATCAGCTAGGATAGGAGGTAATCAAAAAGTGAACTGAAACTGAGTAAAAACAAACAATGACTTCTGCGCCCAAGCCTGTAATTATCTGCGTTGATGATGAATCTAGCGTTTTGGAAAGTCTAAAAATTCAACTACGGAATGCTTTTGCCAATTCCTATAGTTATGAAATGGCGGAAAGCGCAGATGAGGCACTAGATTTAATAGCAGAGCTACAACAGCATCAAACTGTGATCTTGGTAATTGTCTCTGACTGGTTAATGCCCGGAATTAAAGGGGATGAACTACTAATTAAAATTCATCAACAATTTCCTAACACAGTAAAAGTAATGCTGACAGGTCAAGCTAATGAGGACGCAATTCAAAGGGCGATCGACCATGCAGATCTCTACGCTTGTTTACCCAAACCCTGGAGTAGTGAAGAACTAATTAGTACTATTAAGTCTGGACTGGAGAAATTATGAAAAAACCTGTAATCGTCTGCATTGACGATGAGCCAGCCGTTCTTGATAGCCTCAAAATCGAGTTAAAACGAGCTTTGGGTAATGAATGTATCATTGAAACCGCCGAGGGCGGTGTTGATGCCCTAGAACTAGTTAGAGAATTACAAGAAGAAAACACAGAGCTGGCCCTAGTTTTATCTGACTACATCATGCCCGATATCAAAGGTGATGAACTCCTAGGGCAGATCCATAAACTTTCTCCCCAAACTCTCACAATCATGCTCACCGGACAAGCAGATCTTACTGCCGTGGGTAATGCAATTAAATCGGCCAAACTCTACCGCTATATTCCCAAGCCTTGGCACACAGAAGACTTAAAAATCACAGTTTTAGAAGCAGTCCATAGTTATCTTCAGGAGCGTAAATTAGTAGAACAAACGGCCCATCTCCACCAACTCAATGCTGAACTACAAGAAACAAACCAACAACTCCGGGATAACAAATCTCGTTTAACCCAGTTCCTTGATGCTCTAACCTTGGGTTTTGCCGTGTATAACCTTGATGGCACCACCCTTTATCTCAATGAAACTGGCAAGAAACTTCTAGGGGTAGAAGATATAGCCCAGCTTGACCTAGAGCAGATTAACCAAAATATCAAAATTTATCGGTCCGGGACTGAAGATTTGTGTCCTTACGCAGAGTTGCCCGTAGTTCAAGCGTTCCGAGGTATGACTGTAGTTAGAGATGACTTAGAAGTAATAGTAAATAAGCAAAAAATTCCCCTAGAAATTCAAGCAAAACCCATTTTTGATACCCAAGATAATATTTTGTATGCTGTGGCTAGTTTTCAAGATATCAGTGAACGCCGCCTCAAGGAAGTAGCTATGCAGGAGGCAACTAGAAGTGATGAAGCGAATCGGGCAAAAAGTGCTTTCTTGGCAAATATGAGCCACGAATTACGCACTCCTCTAAATGCTATTTTAGGCTTTGCTAGGGTCTTGCTTACCAACTCTACTCTCAAGCCAGAGGAGCGGCAGAATGTGAAGGTGATTAATCGGAGTGGGGAACATCTGCTAAACCTAATTAATCAAATTTTAGACCTCTCCAAGGTGGAAGCCGGGCGAGCAACTCTGGATTTAGCTGCCTGTGATCTTTCTCAATTAATTTTAGATATGCGGGAGATGTTTCAAATTCGTGCTAAGGAAAAAAGCTTATATCTGAAGTTTGAGGTTGGTCAAGATATACCAGGATGGATCAGAACCGATGAAATGAAACTGCGGCAGATTTTAATTAATCTATTAAGTAATGCAATCAAGTTTACTTCTCAAGGGCAAGTTTCTTTGAAGGTGGATGCTATTACGGCAAAATCCCTAGAATTTTCTATTAGTGATACAGGGATAGGTATGACAGTGGAGGAATTGGATCAGGTATTTAAGGCGTTTGTCCAGACTAGTAGTGGGCGGAAGGTGCGGGGAGGAACAGGCTTAGGGTTAGCGATTAGTCAGGAGTTTGTTCGGCTGTTGGGGGGAGAGATTGGGGTGGAGAGTAAGGTGGGTCAGGGAAGTGAGTTTAGGTTTACTCTACCGATCGAGCTAATTAGTCAAGAGACAGGAGAATATCTAGATGATCTATCGGCCACTAATCCCTACCGCCAGATTATTGGTTTAGCTCCAGACCAACCCACTTATAAGGTAATGGTAGTAGATGATCAAGAATCAAATCAGCAATTATTAAGGGAGATTTTTCAGCCCTTAGGATTTGTGATTCAGCAAGCCAACAATGGTCAAGAAGCTATTGATTTATGGCGGTCTTGGGAACCCCATTTAATTTGTATGGATCTCAGAATGTTGTTAATAGATGGCTATAGGGCAATTAAAGAAATTAAGTCTAAGCAGCTTGCGGTTAATGATCACTTCCCGGTGATTATTGCTCTTGCTACTGCCCTTAATTCAGAGCAACAGGAATTTGCCCTGAGTCATGGTTTTAATGATTTTATCAGTAAGCCCTTTCATCCCTATCAGCTATTAGAAATGGTTGGCCGGCATTTGGGTTTAGAGTATGTATATAGCGATCACCCAAAATTAACTTTAAGCAAAAACTTTTCTCTGCCTGAAGATGACTTGTCAGCTTTTATGCCCCCTTTAACTTGGACTAACAAAATTAAGCTAGCGATCGCAAATCAAGATTGGGAAGCCATAGAAATGTGCATTTCTGAGATTTGCCAAGAAGATCTGGATTTTGCCTACACCTTGCAATGCCATTTGGATAATTCTGACTATGAGGCAATGCTAGAGGTAATTAACAATCAAGAAGATACCACCCTTACTTAATTTCCCCGTTATGCGCAAGGAACTTAAGCCCTTTGTCTGTACTCCATGAACTAGAACAAGGCTGGAACCTATTCTTCTACTCGATAGCCTAATTCAGCTAACTGAAATCTAGATTGTCGCCATTTGGGCTGGACTTTGACAAATAATTCTAGATATACTTTGCCTGCAATGAGTTTTTGAATTTGTTGCCTCGCCTTGGAGCCAATTTCTTTAAGCATTAATCCTCCCTTGCCAATCACAATGCCCTTTTGGGAATCTCGTTCTACATGAATGGTAGCTAGGATCCGGGTAATCTGGGGAGATTCTTCTACCTGTTCAATTACTACCGCTACGGAGTGGGGAATTTCTTCACGGGTAAGTAAAATTATTTGCTCCCGAATCAGTTCTCCCATAATGAACCGTTCTGGCTGATCCGTCACTAGGTCGGGGGGATAGTAGTAGGGACCCGGTTCTAGGTGGTTGAAAAGTACTTGCTGTAATGCTTCTAAACCTTCTCCTGTCAGGGCAGAAAACTCCTCAAGCTGCCAAGATTCTGGAATAATCTGGCGATAGGTTGTTGTCAGGTTTTCCCCGTCCTCTCCTCCATCATTAGGCCGGGCATCAATTTTATTGACTCCTAAGATTACTGGGGTTTTGAGGTGAGTTAGGAGGTCGATGACATAGCGATCGCCCCCCCCAGAAGGTGTACTGCCATCCACCACCAATAGCACCACATCCACATCCTGAATTGCTCTTTCGGCATTCTTCACCAAAACCTTTCCTAGCTGGTGATGGGGTTTATGGATCCCCGGTGTATCTACAAAAATAATCTGCCCCAATTCCGTAGTTAAAATTCCGCGCAGACGATTGCGGGTAGTTTGAGCCACGGGGGAAGTGATGGCAATCTTTTGACCGACCAACCGATTCATCAGAGTGGATTTACCCACATTAGGGCGACCAATAATACCCACGAACCCCGACTTAAAATTTGGCGGAGCAGGAGGGATAAGGAGAAAATCATCTACAGGAGATTCTAGTTCTGCCATAATCGGGCTAAATTCTGCCAATTAACTCACTTTCTCCATAGCTGGTAAATTTGCCTCCAACTTTAAGCAATTGCGTCCATTTACCTGCAACATATACTCCACCCGATCCATCAGACGGTTCATAATTAGCCAGCCGTAACCACTTTCTTGGCGATCAGTCGGGTTGGGAGGCAGATAAGTCTCTATATCATAGCCCTTGCCATGATCCCAAATTTCTATAGCTAAATCTCGGTCTTTTAGCTCCAAACGAATTAACACCGGGAGATTGGGTTGGTCTCGATGGGCATGGCGCACTACATTGGAGTAGGCTTCTACTAGGGCAAGGCGTAACCTATTCGATTGCCGTCCCCAGTCTACTGTATCTCCTAGCTCTGCCTCTAGGCTACCTAGTAGCCAGCCTTCAGCAATACCTAAGAATTTCAAATCGCTCGGTATGTGTAACTCTGTTTTCATGGACTACAGAATCTCCAGGGAAAGTATAGTTTGATCATCTTCTTGAATGTTACTGGTGTGTTCCCGGATCTGCGCCAAGAGATGGCTGAGATCTAGGGGAGATTTTGCTTGCACCAGTAGTTGCCATAAACCTTCTTGCTCTAGCATAGTCCCTTTTCCGGGTTCGCTACTTCTAATAGTACCATCAGGGGCGATCGCCTCCCGGAGAGTTGCCTCCGTAATCCCATCACTAGTTAGCAAAAATACCTCTCCAGAGTTAAGGGTTAATTGTCCCGCCTGCCCCCGCCAATTGGCCAAGATGCCCACTGGCACACCCCTAGCCTTGAGAAAATTCGGCTGCACTAGGGGTTCTCCCCCAGTTTGTTGGTGGCGAACCTGCTGATCATGCCACACCATAGGGTAGATGTGTCCAGCATTAGCATAACTTAATTGTTTGGTAGTTGGGGTGTAGCGGGCTAGGATCATCGTAATAAAACAATTAGTACTAAATAAATCCTCTGCCATGCTGCTATTGAGATTCCGCATCACTGTTTCTGGCTCTGGAGACACTTCTTGAGATAGCTCCCGGCGCAGCACAGAAATGCCACTAGCCATAAATAAAGCTGCGGGAACCCCCTTACCTGATACATCTCCTACAGCCAACCAGATATCTCCTTGGGGATGGAAATAGACTTCAAAGAAATCTCCCCCCACTTCCCGGGCTGCATAGCAGAGGGCTTGGACTTTCACATCATCAGAATCAGGCCAACTTTGACGCAGGAGGTTGTTTTGAATTTGTCTAGCCACCTCTAGCTCTGCCCGCATTTTTTCTGCTTGTTCTTGGGTACGTTGGTAGAGCTTTGCTTGGGAAATTGCTAAGGATGCCTGTTCCGCCACCGCCTCAATTAGTTGGATTTCTGCATTTGTCCAAGTATGCTGAGCCGAGTCTTGATAAACACAGAGGACAGCGAGAAATTCCTGCTGATAGATTAGGGGCATAACTAGACTAAGGGGATAATTCTCCGCAGTAGAGTCGCTATGGATCCCGGCATCGTTATTAATGGGGGTGAGTAGTTTAGTTTGGGGCTGCTGCAATACTTCGCTCATGGCAGCTTTGAGAGAAGATAAATCTAAATTAGAATTTATGTCTTTTTGATAGGAGTAGGATTCTTCGGTGAGCTTGCCTCGATCGACTGGACGGAGGATACAACCGGCGGCAGCAAATTTATCACCAATGGTCTGGGCAATGGTTTGTAGCATACTAGCGTAATCTAGGGATTCCCGGATGGCGGTAGTAATGGCATTAAATAATTCTTCCCGTTGCAGGGCATGGCGCAATTCGTTGGTGCGTTGTTTGGTATAGTCGTAGGTCTCAGAAGCTTGCTGGACTACGGATTTGAGGTTTTCTGGATTCCAGGGTTTGGTAATATATTTGAAGACCTGCCCAGAATTAATTGCATCCACTAAGTCTTCCACATCGGTATAACCCGTGAGGAGAATCCGAATAGTTTCGGGAAATCTCTCTACAGTTTTGCTTAAGAACTCTGTCCCGTTCATGACTGGCATCCGCTGGTCAGAAATAATTACTGCCATTTCCCCTTCTTGGTCCAGAATTGCTAAAGCAGCGATCGCACTATCAGCCTTGAAGACAGTGAAATCACGCCGAAAAGTCCGGTATAACAAGTCTAGGTTGTCGGGTTCATCATCAACCACCATCAATTTAAATTTGTTCCTACCCGCCTGAGTCATGCCTCAACTCCAGTTTTCAGTTCAAGGAAGGGAATTTGATTACCTTTGCTATCTATTGTTGCACTCACTGAGTCTACTCTCCAAGTGTTGCTGCTATTAAATCTATTATTTTAACGTGGGTTCTGGATTATCCCGAATTGACGTTATTTTAGAATTACTAGAATTTTCTATCGGAGATTTGCACTTACTGACATATATTACTGAATATATTATTGAGGTAAATCTATCATGGCATCAGCAGTTTGTCTATGGTTTTTCTAGGGGCTAAGTTTCAATTCTGGCTGAGTAAAGGATTTAGAGCTACGGCCACGGCCATAACTGCCCCCATCACGGTCATTTGCCCCTCTCGGATAGCAGCAAAGATTTCTTCGGGAGATAGGAGGAGGAGTTCGATTTCTTCTAAGTCCCCAGAATTAGCTTCGGTAACTTGATGGGCATTTTCTGCGAGAAACAAAGTCGCCTCACCACAGCGATAGTTGGCATTGGCGACATAGCTCCCCAAGTTACGCCAGTTTTCGGCCACATAACCAGTTTCTTCTAATAATTCCCGTTGAGCAGCTTCTAGGAGGTCTTCTCCTTTTTCTATCATGCCACCGGGCAGCACTAGAGTTACTTGGCCAATGCCATGACGATACTGCCTTTCAATTAACACTTTGCCCGATCGATCCTTGGCTACAATTATGACAAAATCTGGTAGGTGAATCTGGTGATAATCATCAATTATCTTTCCTTCACTTATCTGAACTTTTTGTCTGGCAACCTTAATCCAAGGCTCGACCACCAAAATATCCTGCTGTTCTAGCACATCCCAAGATTTCAAATTTGATTCGTTCATTACTATGAGCGATCGCTTCTAAACTCCCGATATTATACTGGCAAAGTTAGCTAATTTCTGGACTCGCTTTAATTTGCTTAGTCGGGGCAGGGAAAGCAAGCATCATTACTATTGCAGCCACATTTCTGGGTAGTTGCATGGTTAGTTGCGATCGCTTGTCTGGATAATT
>JANMHD010000158.1:0-1817 GCA_031374985.1 Coleofasciculaceae cyanobacterium OTE_70_metabat_329
GGAGAATATCGGCAACTACCGAACTAGCTGTGGCTCCGGCTCCGGCTCCAGGGCCTTCTAGGACTAATTGCCCTAAGGGTTCCCCCAAAACGCACACAGCATTGTATACCCCATTAATGCTGGCCAAGGGATGAGACTTCGGAATTAGGGTTGGATGGACTCGGACTGATAGACGGGGCGGAGATTGGTCGGGGTAGGCTTTATCTTTGGAGGCGATCGCTAACAGCTTAATTACAAAACCCAATTGTTCAGCGTAGGCAATATCTGTCTTGGTAATCGATCGAATCCCCTCACAATGGACTTCCTCTAATTTGATTCTGCCCCCAAAAGCCAAGGATGCCAGAATAGAAATCTTATCTGCGGCATCTAGCCCTTCTACATCTGCCGTAGGATCTGCCTCGGCATAGCCTAATTTCTGAGCATCGGCCAGAATCTCGGCAAACTCTCCTCCTTCCTCCCGCATCCGGGTCAAAATATAGTTAGTTGTGCCGTTAATAATCCCCGCTATGGACTGAATCTGGTTTACCCCTAAGGTCTGCTTCAAAGTTTGAATGATGGGGATACCGCCAGCTACCGCCGCTTCTAGCATCACATAAACTCCTGCATGGTTAGCAGCCGTGTAGATTTCATCACCATGACGAGCCATGAGAGATTTATTAGCAGTAACGATATGCTTACCGTGGGAGATCGCTTCTAGGATCAAACTCCGAGCGGGTTCTATCCCCCCCATAACTTCTACTACAATATCTACTTCTGGGTCTCGGACAATCTGCCCTAGATCTGTGGTGAGAATCTCCGGGGGAAGAGCCAGAGGGCGAGATTTGGTCAGCGATCGGACTCCCACCCAGTGCAGATCTATCTCCTGTAATAATGGGTGACGACCTTGAGGAGCAAGTAAAATTGCTGCTGTCCCTGCCCCCACTGTGCCTAAACCGAGTAAACCAACTTTAATACCCACAAAAATTCACCTACTATTGGATCACCAGAAATCTAGATCTAGTCTATCGAAATCTGGGTCACTGTTGTAGCCAAATTTTGCAACCAAATTTTGAGTTTAAAGCCTAATCTTTCCAAAAAATTGATTTATTATGGCTGGTTTTCTAGGGGCTGAGATAAAAATACCCAAGCAAAGAACAGCAAAAACACTATATCGTTTAGACCGTAGATACTATAAAAAACCCCAGCAAAAATGTCTTGGCCATAGAGGCGCGCAAGATTATGCTCCCCAATCCACCTCACCCAAACTACAACATAGACGAGCTTCTCTACCGCAAAAGCCCCTACCAACCATTTAATATTTGAGTGGATAGCTGCGGCACCAAGGTAGGCTAGACCCCATACAATAATCATGATTAGCCCAAAGTTTGACATAACAACAGGGTCGGCGTTGTTAAGAGCGACATTAGTGAAAGCCCGGGACAACCCAAGAACACCAGCAATATTCATCACCGCTGCTGCTATAAGTCCATTTTTTACTAACTCTTTATTCATGATTTTACCTTGGTTTTTTAATGATTTTTTCCTCGCAACTTTTGGGCAGTCCTCAAGATTTGCCCCGCCAAAATCGCTGCTCCAAAGCCATTATCAATATTCACTACCCCAATCCCCGCCGCACAAGAATTAAGCATAGTTAGCAAGGGAGCCAAACCCCCGAAACTTGCCCCATAGCCTATACTAGTCGGCACAGCAATTACTGGGCTATCTACCAGCCCGGCCACCACACTAGGCAAAGCCCCTTCCATCCCCGCCACCACGATCAACACATCAGCCTGCTCCATTTCTCCTTGGTAGCTCAACAAGCGATGAATCCCCGCCAC
>JANMHD010000164.1:0-3340 GCA_031374985.1 Coleofasciculaceae cyanobacterium OTE_70_metabat_329
AACACGATCGGTAAGCCGACATTAAAGGGGGATTGGTTGATATCCTTAGGTAGGTAAGGCTCTTGGGAATGGACAATGATTAAGCGCAGATTCCCCCACAACGCATCATTGCGCGATCGCCCGTACCAGCCCCGCAGCAAACCACAAAAATCTGTTTCAATATCAGCGTACTTAAATATGCGATCGAAGTTATCGATGGCTAATACCAAAGGCGGTTGGTGACTGTGGAGCAAATAGTTCTCAAAGTATTCTGTGGTGTTGTCATTTGCCCCAAAAATATCATCCCAGTAGGCCTCAGTTTTGATCTTAATCCCCAGTTGCTTACCCACCGTTGCACAAAACCACTGCAAGAATGGAGCAATATCTGTAAAGAACTTCTGGTCTACCCCCTCCAAATTTAATGCCACTGTCCGATAGCCTAGCTGTTTAGCTTGGGCAAGTACCCGGATCATCAAGGAAGATTTCCCCATCTGGTGGGGCGATTTAATCCGAATTAGGGAGCCGGGCTTTTTAACTTCTTCATAGCACCGATCTTCAGCCGCAGCCGGAATATAAAATCTAGAGTCGATCGGCACCTGCCCATCAGGAAATTCTAAATTAATCTCAGTACTAACACCAGAGCCGGGGAAGGAAGGATCTAATTGATCCACAGGAAATAGGAGAACTTCCCCACTAGAAATAATTTCACCTTGCTGGTTAATAGATTTTTGTCTGGGGACTTGTCCTAAATTCGAGGAAGAAGATAGTTTCTGGGGTTCCTGCCCGATCGCATTAATCTCCGGTGATTTTATCTGGGTTGAACCTTTCAGAGGACGAGGAGCTCGATCGGCATACAAAAGTTCAAAAATAGGCACTGCTCCAAAGCCAATCCCTTTTAAGTACATTTCGCCGTGAGCATGAAGGTTAATACCTATCACTTGAGCGCTCCGAATAAAAGCTGCCGCATTTTCCGACAACAGAATTTGTTCCCCCGTAGCCAAATCCGCTACCCTCGCTGCATAATCAACTTCCTGACCGATGAACTGCTCACCATGAACTAGAGGCGCACCGATGTGCATCCCAATTTTGACCGCCAGATTTCCCAAGGGTGTGGCAATTGGCTCGGTAATATGGAGAGTTTGCATCCCCACCGCCCATTCTGCTGCCAGCACTGCATTGGGAAACACCAGAAAAAAACCATCCCCCATTTCAGTCACAATCCGCCCTTGGTACTGCGGTAGAGAGGCTGTTAACCGCTGCCTATGGGGTAGCAAAATCGTATCTCGATAGGTTTCGTTCCGCTCGTGAGTATTGCTACCAGTTAAGTGGTTTTTGATAGCTGTTGAATTTACCAAATCTGTAAATACAAGGGCAATCATATTCTCCGCCATAGCCACTTCACCAAATCTGTATCCAATAAAAACCAACAAAAAAGGTAAAACATTTAGATAAATGCTTTACCCTTAGGTTATATTATTGAGCCAGCTTTGGCTATTACTTAACGAATATATTCCTTAAGAATTGTATTCCGATTCGGATGGCGAAGTTTTCTCAGCGCCTTGGCTTCGATCTGGCGGATGCGTTCTCTAGTGACATTGAAAATAGTTCCAATTTCTTCTAGGGTTTTCATCCGTCCATCATCTAAACCATAGCGCAATCTTAAAACATCTCTCTCCCTAGCACTGAGGCTATTTAGGACAGTTTCTAGATCTTCCCGTAAAAGATTTTTAGAAACTTGATCTTCTGGAGTTTCCCCATCCGCTTCGATAAAATCACCCAGGCGGGAATCTTCTTCCTTACCAATGGGAGTTTCTAAAGAGATAGGAAGTTGGGCAGATTTGGCAATAAATCGGAGCTTTTCGATCGTCATTTCCATCCGATCGGCAATCTCTTCTTCTGTAGGTTTGCGCCCCATTTCTTGAGAAAGAATTTTAGTAGTTTTCTTAATCCGAGAAATAGTTTCATAGAGATGCACAGGCAGGCGAATAGTCCGGGATTGATCAGCGATCGCCCTAGTAATAGCTTGGCGAATCCACCAAGTAGCATAGGTAGAAAACTTATAACCTTTTTCATGATCAAACTTTTCTGCCGCTCTGATCAAACCTAAGCTACCTTCTTGAATTAAATCTTGGAAAGAAAGCCCCCGATTCATATATTTTTTGGCAATAGAAACCACTAAGCGCAAGTTAGATTGCACCATTTTTTCTTTAGCTCTACGCCCGATAAATAAACGATGCCGGAACGCAGGAAACTGCTTACTAACTTCCTTGAGCCATTCTTTTTCTGTAGATTCCTTGAGCTTTTGTAAACCAGGAACTAACAGTTCTAGTAAATGCAAATAGCAGCTATAGGAAAAACTTAGAGACTTATTAGTTTGATTGGTAAGATATTTGGCTTGAATTTGGGGTAATTGATCTTGAACTACCTTAGCTAATTTAACTTGACGTTTATGAAGATCGATCGCTCCTTCTAATTGGCTATAGAGAACTTCCTCAGCCCATTCAATATCTTGGGGTTCCCGGTCTAGCTGATCAACAAGTTGTTCCCGGAGGCGCTCTAGTTCTAAAAGATCTGCAATTTTACGCGCTAGTTCAATTTCTTCATCTGCCCTGAGTAATCTAATCCGTCCAATTTCTTGCAAATAAAGCCGAATAGAATCTTCTGTATAGTGTTTTTTCTTAGTCTGGGTAGCAGCCCGACGACGAGTAGCCGCTGTGCGTCCTTTCTCAGGCTTATCCTCATCCTCATCTAAAGCAGGTTCCAATAAGTCATCTGGACTATCCTCATCAAGCAAGAGTAGTTCAGCAGGATCAGCAATATCTGTAAGAGTTAATTCGTTTGTAGCCTGAGCCATGATTTCTCCTCGATGGTTCTTCACATTAATATTAGTAGATGATTTGACTGCGCTTTAGGTCTCAATTAGACCAGCACTTCTCCCTGATACTCAACTTAAATTTACTGACGGTACTGCCATCAGGCTCCTGATAACTAGGTTTAGTATTGAGTTTAACCAATTAGGTTAAAGTTCTGGTTGGATGGAAAACCTTTACGATTGTAGCCTCTCTCACAAAAAATGCACGATGTTTGAGCAATTTTTACTAAAGTTTTACCAAAAAATTACAAAAAGTGCTTGCAATAGTATCTTCTTTAATTTTGCATAACAGTATATTCAGCGATCGCAGCTGATTTGAAAATTCTTAACAGATTAAATCAGTCCTAAGGCAGGATTACTAATCTATCAGAAGATTTTTATTGAGATTGCTATAGCTAAATAATTCTTCGATACTTTTTAAGCACTTTTTAAGCACTTTTTGAGCACTCCACGAACAGTTGGAGTGGATGACTATAGCCTATGGAGAGA
>JANMHD010000186.1:0-11537 GCA_031374985.1 Coleofasciculaceae cyanobacterium OTE_70_metabat_329
GTAGCTAGGGCTGTGGCTACTTCCTGAAAATAGATACTCCTAATATCTTCGGGAATAGACATTTCCAAAGTTTTATAACCTTCTTGGAGAGAAGCCTTGATTTGTGCTGGAGTAAACTGATCTCCTTCAGCTTGGAGATAGGCGGCAATGCGAGTTTCGCTCCAGTGGAAAGTCTGAGCCATAATCACCATTAAGCGTACCTCTGGATCAAGATTAGCTAATCCCTGTTCCAAATAACACCACAGAGGCGGTGGAGCAGCAGAGAGGGAGTAATTAATCTCTTCCACCGAAGGGGGTTCAATTTGATTGATGCAATAGGCAGTGATGTTGATTAACCAGTTTTGGAAAGAAGTAGCCACCGGGTTAGGATTGCTTCTCAGGTCTAAATCCCGTAACTCGTGGAAAATATGTCGCCAAGTTAGAGAGAATAAATAATCAGTCTGGACAGGCGATCGAGTGGCATGGTCAACCAACGTATAGACGATCGGACTATAGCGGCAAAAAAGGGCTGTAAAATACTTACCTTGGTGGGGGTAATTTTGACAAAGCGTTAATAGCTCCTGATCACTGTGGTGAAAGAGGGCTTTAACTAGAGGATGATTAGCTTCCGGGAAATGGGGTATGTGTACAGTCATCGCAGCAGGAACTTTATTTGTTTAATCTTAACAGTAGTCTGGAGGGTAGGATCAGGAAAAATAGCAAAAAATAGCAAAATAAATCAAGTTATGATCAGATTATGCAAGTAAACTTAGTTTTGGGCAAATAAGTGGCAAATAAATATGGTGGACTGGGAAAAATCTAACCTGCATGAATATTAATAATTGGTGGGAAGTAGAAATTTTTTGTGATCCTAGCTTAGAGGAAAGTTTCTTCTGGCGGCTGGAAAAATTTGGTTGTCGGGGCATGGCTAGTGAAGTTAAAGGGACTCTTTCCTTCCTCCGAACTTACCTTCCAGAAATGCAAGCTAGCTTACTAGATTTAGCGGCCTTGTCTTTGCGACTGAACCAAGATGCCATGATTCTTGGATTACCAATCCCTAAGGTCAAATGGCACTTAATTGATGAACAAGATTGGTCTAGTAGCTGGAAGCAGCATTGGCAACCAGAAGAAATTGGCGATCGCTTCTTGATCTATCCCGCTTGGCTCCCCGTTCCAGAAGACCCTGATCGCTTGATCCTCCGCCTCGATCCCGGAGTTGCCTTCGGCACAGGTAATCATCCCACCACCCAGCTTTGCCTGGAGGCTTTAGAAATGCGAGTGGGGATTGGTAATAATGATGAGGTAATTGCCGATATTGGTTGTGGCTCAGGGATTCTTTCCATTGGAGCAATACTCCTGGGTTCTAAACAAGTCTATGCGGTAGATACAGACCCCTTGGCAGTGTACGCAGCAAGGAGCAATCGGGATTTGAATGGCATTAGTGAAAAACAACTAATAATTGAAACTGGCAGTAGTGATCTGATCTGGGAGTTGAGCGATCGACCAGTGGATGGCATTGTTTGCAATATCCTCGCCGAGGTAATTATTGATTTGATTCCTCAATTTGCAGCGATTTCCAACCACGAGACTTGGGGCATTCTGAGTGGGATTCTCCTAGAGCAAGCCAAACCGATCGCAGATACCCTAGAGCAACATGGCTGGATAGTTGCTACCCTCTGGAAACGGAAGGAGTGGTGCTGCTTTAACATTCGTCGGGATTAGCAGGAAGTTGATCCAGATTTTCTAAGGTTAGTCGAGACTAATCAGGCATCGACTCAATGGGAATTTTCGGGGATGAAGGCATTCTCTAGGTAATCTTGGAGAAGAAAATCATACTTTGACTCCTTAGCAATCTTGTTCAGAGAATAGCTAACTAGAACAATATCAAAACGACAATTTAATTCATTTAATTTTGGATTTTCTAGCAAAAACAAAACTGCCGTTTTAATCAGTTTTTCCTGCTTAGATAAACTCACCGCCATCACTCCCCCTGCATCCCAGCCCGTTGACAAAGCCTTCACCCCGGGAAATCGCTTCCGAGTTTTCACCTCAACAAAAGCTAAGGTACTATCGCTTTGAGCAATAATATCTATCTCCCCCCAACGACTATGCCAATTTTTTTGATGGATGTGCCAGCCCTGCTGGAGGAGATATTGCTGCACTAAAGCCTCGCCGCCTTGCCCGATCGCTATATTTTCCGATGCCATGATTCATTCTAAGCTTTTGATAAAAAGGGGCTTAAGCCCCTTGTCTATTCTCAGCATAATGGCGCACACTTATACTCCGTCGCATCTCTGAGACAACTAAGCTGCTCTAGTTGTTTAAGAATACGACTCTTAATTATTCCTAACTACCATAAAGAGGAATAATTTTTAGTTAGTTAAGTTAGTTGGTGTATTAGTTGTATTGATCGCCAATCCCCGGTTAGAACTTGCCAAAGTTGTCAGGGCTGAAACTGCCCGGAGATATTGGGGGTCTTCGCCAGTCCCAATTAAGGTCGGGCTGAGGGAAAGACGACGAATATCTTCGTTGGTTAGATCGACTTTGATATCTGGAGTGATCCCCGTGTGGTTGATATCCGTGCCATTGGGGGTATAGTAATGGGCGATCGTAACTGCCAGACCCGAACCATCCGATAGGGGATGAATCGATTGTACTAATGCCTTACCAAAAGTCTGAGAGCCAATCACAGTGGCTCGCTTATTGTCTTGTAAAGCCCCAGAGAGAATTTCACTAGCACTGGCAGATCTTCCATCCACTAAAACTGCTAAGGGTAAGGTAGTTAGGGAGCGGCGATTGGCAGCCCGGAATTCTTGATTTGTCCCTTGACGATTAACTGTACGGACTACTGGAGCATTATCCATCCACATTTGAGCGATCGCCACACTAGATTGCAACAAGCCTCCCGGATTTCCCCTCAGGTCTAGGACAAAAGCCTGTGCCTGCTGCTCCTTGAGAGTTTGAATTGCCTTTTGCATCTGCTCTGCTGCATGGGAGCTAAATTCATCTAGCCGGATATAACCCACTTTCATGGTTCCTTCCTGACGGAGGGTGTAATGGACAGCAGGGACTTCAATTTGGCTTCTAACGAGAGCAATTTCTATCGGTTCTGCCCCAGAGCGAGAAATCCTAATTTGGACTGGAGTGCCAACTCGGCCCCGGATCATAGCCGATACCGCCTCTAGGGTCATAGTTTGGGTAGAGCGCCCATCCACGGCCAAAATCACATCTCCCGATCGGATCCCTGCCCTAGATGCCGGAGAATTTTCGATCGGACTAACTACACGAATTGCCTTAGTTTTTTCATCTTGTTCTAGACGAATCCCCACACCACTGACTTCTCCTGATGTTTGTTCCGTCAAGGATTTATACTGTTTGGGATCCAAAAAACGAGTGTAGGGATCATTCAGTTTTTTCAGCGCATTCTTGATAGCAGTGTAAGCTTCTTCAGAACTACTATAGTCACGATTGAGTAATTCCTGTCGGACAGTTTGCCAGTTAGTTTGATTGAAAGTTCCATCTACATATTCATTATTGACAACTTGCCAGACTTCATCAACTATAGCCTTCGGACTATCCTGCCATGCAGCATAGACAGAATTCCCAGAAATAGGCGCAAAAATAGCAAGGGCAGCAGTAGTAGCGATCGTCCCACCAAGAAAAGCAAGGTGCGACCGAGTAGAAAATTTAGATAATGGGTTCATGGGCAGGAAGCTAACGTGCGAATAACTTGATTCTAGCTTGACTATTAGACTATTAATAACCTTGATAATCTTTTTTCCTCTAAGTAGTCCAATTTCCATGAAATTTCTTAACTTTCCGGTGGATTTTCAGGATTTTCAGAAAAAAGTAACTCTGCAACTAGCCATTTACCTCTGGGATTTAGGCGGCCTAATATTTTTATGGCTTTACCTTCTGGATAATCTAGTAATTGTTGATTAACTTCTGGATTGAGAGTGATGACACTCCAAATTTCTCCTTTAGGGTTGGCATTTTTAGCCTTACTCCCTTGAGGATCACCCTCATCAGGAGATTTATCCAGAGTAATTTCATATTGCTGGATATCCCGATGATGAAAGGTACCTTGAAATACGCCTTGATTGTGGGGATTAATCTGACTGTGGAAGAAGGAATCAGGGGATGGGGGATATTTTTTATCTTGAGCTGAGGTTAGATTAACTGAGTTTAAGGGGAGGAGAGTAGGCAAGAGGGTATCTAGATTAGAAATTTCACCATTAGGGGGATAATTTTCTGGATGATTGAGGTAATAATTTTGCCATTGTTGCCACTGAGGATGAGCAGGGGGGAGGTTGTAGAAGGGAATCATGGCACTAGGAGCAATAGTTGATAATTCACCAGCCCCTAGGAGAGCAGATTGTAATTCTTCTACAGATAAATCTCTGGGCCTCATGCCTTTTTGAATACACAGGGCTGCTGCCATGCCGGCCGCTTGACCAATAAGGAGAACTGCTGGTTGTAGTCGTGTGGCTCCATTGGCAATATGGGAGACGGAAATATTTTTTTCACAAACTAAAAATCCATCTACCTGTTCTGGGATCAATGCTCCGTAGGGAATCCCAAAAGGTGTGCCAGTCCAGCGCCCTCCCCAACGGCAAGATTTGGGGTGGAGGGGTAGTTTTTGATCTGGGTAGTGATGATCATTGGCATAGTTAGCGATCGCAATCCCATCAATTCTTACCCTAGCAACCTGACCTCCAGAAATAGGTAGAATATCCTGCTCTGTAATAGTAACTAGACCCTTGAGCCTTCTACTTTCTCGGTAGTAAGGATGGAGGGCAAAGGCTGATCTATCTTGTCCTTCCACAGTAGGATGAGCTATCTCTGGGCAGCTATCAACGATCGAGTGGGGAAAGATTCCTTGGGCTAATCCATATCTCCTGCCTAGGTGCTGTTGGATAAATCTGGCAAAGTTATAACTATGCTCAAAACATTCTTGCTCAAACTCTTGACGTTCTTGGGGCGAACCAATTAATCTGCCTAGATTTTCTCCGTAGTCATTCCCAGCGATCGGCCAATTGATCATGATTAAGCCTTGGGGCAGCCGACCATAGTTCAAAAAAGCATCTGCTCCGTGCTGCTCCCAAGCTTTAGTAAACTGGCTGAAATCTTCCTTAGTCCTAGGATTGCTCAAAACTGGAATCTCTGGGGCTATCGCCTCCCCAAAATCCTGCATAATTACTACCCAAGTCGGGGCTTGGACTGGATATTTTTGCATCCAAGGTTCCAGAGTCCCTGGGGCACTGGGTTCCTGAAATTCGGCTTGGAGTTCCCAGCCCCAACGATGGGGAATATTACCAAGGGCAAGCAAGTCTCCTAGTTCCGTGCCATCGATCGTGATAGTTGCCTGAATTGTAAAATTAGGGAATTTAACCCCAGTAATGCGATCGCTCTCTCCTAGCACTTCTTGAGGAACTGCACCACTAATCCATTGCAAATTAGGCAATTCTCTGACCCACTCAGCAAAGATTTCTGCTCCCAACCGGGGATCGTAAGTAAACATACTCACCCAACCATGATCTAATCCTGTAGGCTGCCTTTTTTGCAAGGTCTGGAGAAACTTCCCCCAAATCCCTGTCTGCCAAGCTCCTAATTCATGGCCATCTACTGCCGCTACCCCTGCGGCTGTTAACATGCCTCCTAACCAAGGAAACTCACTAACTAATATGGTCTTTGCTCCCCCCAAAGCCGACTGGATCGCTGCTGCGGTGCCGCCCGTTCCTCCACCAACTACTAGTACTTCTGTGGTAATAAGCTGCGTCATTCGGGATCAATCCCCAAGGAGGTTAGTTGCGATCGTAATTGGGAAATTTGTTGTTGAGCTTGAATTTTCTCCTGCTGCTCTTGAGCAAGGTTTTGTCGTTCTAGAGCCAAAATTTCTTCCTTTTGAGCAAGGAGTTCTTGACCCCAAAGCAGAAGATTATCCTGTTGCCAAAATCTCAACCAACAGGCATTAATTTCAGCTTTTCGACCTTCCCAAATACCTAGATATAGCTGGAGCGATTCAATCCAGTAGCGCCCGGTGGTGTTGGGTCGCAGTTCGTATTTACCATTTTGTAGATCGTAAACTTCTAAGGTTCCGGGGTGGGGATCAAAAATGACATAGACCGGGACTTGGAGAATACGCTCATAAAAATACCATTTGCCATAGGGGAAGGTCGGTTTAACAGAATACTCTGTGCCATCGGTATCTGAAAGAAATTCCATCACTAGGGCGGGACGATCGCCTTCTGTATAGGGGGTATAACTACGGCGATTTGCGCCAATTTCTGTGGGAATAACGTTGGGAATATAAACCCAGTCCGGGGCTTTAAGGGTATTCTGGTCATCAATTCTGGCACAGATACCAAAATTGGTGGCAATAATTACATTAGGCAAAATTAAGCCAGCTAGTTCTAGAGCCTCATGGAGAGCAGCAGCAAGAAGGGGTTGGAAAATATTGTCCACGGGATCGTCTGGTAGAGGGTAGTCGGCGGGTAATAATTCCCACTTAATCACCGGTTGATGGGGAGCGATCGGGGTTGGAGTCATAGCACAAATACATCTAAATTTTTCCCTAAGTTTAACTTAAATTTCTAGCTCAACTAAGCTCAATTATAGGAATTAGCCAAGCAATTTTCAGGCTAACGAATTGTGTACCTTTCCCTCACAAATCTTTGCCCATCATGGAGACCTCCTAGGGGAATCGATCGCAATTCTTCAGCCATGACAAACACTAAGTTATCAATCCCTTGTTGTTGCAATTCTTGCTCTAAGGGTGCTAGGAGCCATCGATACATCTGCTGGGCGGCATTTAGATTAAACCTAGGATCATCAACCCCAGCACTAACTGTTAGTCTTGTTATTAAACGATTTGCATTAGTAAGCTGAAAGCTGCGAGATTCTCCCATTGCATTAATCAAAATAATATCGGTGGGATTTGCCTCTCTAACTACATTATTTTGAGGAGCAAGGTAAATAGAACTATCACCCAAATTATTCGCCACTACCAACACTTGACGGCGATCAATATCAAAGAATTGTACTCTTAAAGGTTCTCCTTTCTCGGTGATCAAAATAACTTCGAGGGTATCTTTCTCTCTGATGCCGCTAGGATGAGGGGCAAAGAAAGCATAAATTAAAGCGGGTCTGAATCCTGTATTTTGGGTAGTTTGATTCAGGTTATTTTGAATTTCTGCCAAATTAGAGAAAGGAAGGATATTACTCAAGATATCAGATACTCTTACCCTGCTAGGGTTAGTAATATGGAAAAGATTCGCTCCCGCTTGGGTTCTCCCAGTAATATTAATCTGGTTAGCTTGGGAATTAACTACAGTTTCTGCACCGTTGGGAGTAATTTGAGCTTGGGCAGGAGATAGTTGATCTAATAAGATTAAGCTAGAACCTAGAAGAAATAGGCGACGAAGAAAAAGGCTAATCCGGGAATGAATAAGTAATAATATCTGTGGCATTACACCGCATTCCTCCTATTGAGTTGCCAATAATATTAACCGGGTAGAAAAATGTCCTTCTGGGGATTTGCCAAATTGTAAATCTCCTCCCCAAGAATGAAGAATTTGTTGACAGATTTGACCGTGGAGAATAGGAGGTAGCTGATGAAATATAATCTGCTGGTTATCTGTCTTGGGAACAGGGGCAGGAGGATTTTCTGGGATATTTTCACTAAGCGGGGGTTTTTCTATAACAAGTATTTCTAAAAATTGTGCCGATCGCATTTCTGGAGAGGTAACAACTGCCTTTGTGAGAATAGTTAAGCGGTTCCCCGGTGTTGCTTGAAAAATGCAAGTTAATAGTACTTCAAAAATAATACATTCTAATTTCCAGCGATCGGCGTAGGCACTACCTGCTAAGTTATTTAATACTTCAGGGATTATTTGCCGCTGCTGACAGACAGATTCTAGGTTGCGGAGCGATCGCTTAATTAAACTAACTAAGGGGACAGAAGTTACATCTGTTTTTAGGTCCCACAACTCTTGAGTTAGTAAGGGGTTTAGGGTAGTCAAAATACTTTCTAACTGATGCAAAACCTGAGTAGTCCGCACCCCTCCTAGCATTCCTTCGCCCAAAGTAGCTTTAGGATCAACTTGCAAGAGACTAGTGATTCTCTCAATCATAGATTGGTGTAATAGGGATAAACTGCAATGCTTATACCAGTTCAATGCTTGAAGATTCGATCGTTCTTGACTATCTACGGCATGTCTTTGTTGATAATTCAGAGTTAGAACAAAATGTTGGAGTAGGGTTACTAATAATGGATTCTGTCCTACCCATAGATAGGTAGGAATCTTTTGTTGATCAGCAAATAAGAAAATCATCCGCGATGATACCTCTTTTCTCTCTAGCTTATCTGTAGGAGACGAGGATTTTTTCCTAGATTTTGTCCGAGGCAGGGCAATAAATAAAAGCTGATCTAATCCCGCACTGTGAAATAGCTTACGCATAGTTACGGATAGATCCGCCGTAGTCAGATATACGAGGCCAGAATCCTGCTGTAATAATGACTGGATTAGGGGATCGGCCGCAGGAATTACTAAATTTTTGGGCAGACTTAGTCCGGGGGCAACAAATAAATCTGTTAACTTAAAAAAACCTAATTCAAGATTAGGCTTCGTAACTTCTCCACTACCCCATTGCCACAAAGATACTAGAGGGCAAGTAGAGACAGTAGCCAAGTACTCTAGCCATTTAGAAGTAAATTTCTTAGGATTTTTTGGCAAAGACCAAAGAGTTTTTAGTCCATCTTCTAGAGTTTGGGAGATTAATTGGCTCTTACTTACCTGTTCCCGGGCAGCAAAAAAGTTACCTAGCATTCGTAATTGCCCAGTAACAATATTAATTAAACTACATTCTAGGGAGTTCCAAGTCCGGGGGTTACTCTGGGCAAAAATTAGGAGGGATGGTTCTTCTCCTGTGCCGGGGGTGTTGATAACAGAGATGATCAAACTCCTCAGCCCTAGGTTGCTAAGAGTAGGCAGCCAATTACGGAGATGGCTACTTTCTTGGATATCTTCGATCTCTAAAGTTTCCCGGTCTTGTTGGAAAATTATATCTCGATCGCTAGGAGTTAGTCTTTCTAGAGATGCGGTTAAGGGATGACGATCGGGGGGATAGGTCTGATGAATTAGTTTTAATACTCCCCCTGGCTCCTCTTGAAGGACAAAAACATAATCAGTTTCTAGGCGTTTATTTAATAAGCTAGTCGCTTGCGATCGAGCATCACTGCTATTACTACTATTGAAAATAATTTGGGCAATGGTCTGACTAAAAATTGTATCCCGCTGGCTTTGTTCAAGGGTTGCTTCTAGGTCTTCATTCACGGAGACGATCGCCACTAATTGAGCGATCGCCCTGATATAATTCCTTTCTGCCTCTTCCCAGATGCGGGGCTGACTATCTTCTACAGCTAGAAATCCTAGAAGATCCGACTTAGCTAAAATTGGGGCGGCCAAAAGAGATCGAGCCTTGAGCCGGGAAAGAATTTTCCCGGTACTTTCCGCCTTCAGGGGGCTGCGAGTTGCTCCGATGGCTACCATACTGCCTCTAGCTAAGGTTTGATAAAAATCTGTCGCCTCAGCAACTGTAATTCCCGCCGCATTCACATGGCGAGTTTCCAAGCCCCTAGCCATCTGCCGATTTCCAACCCGATGCCAGAAGTAGCGCTTTTCTGGGGAATACCAGTAGATATTAGTCCGGGTGGGGGTAATAAAACTTTGGGTCATAGCCACGATCGATTCAAGGCGGGCTGTCAAAGTAGGTAACTGGAGTAACTGCTCCAAAAGATTAAATAAGGGCTGGTCTGCTCGTTTGGTGGACGATCGCTGCCAATCGCTCTCAATTTGATATAAAGCTGCGGCTAAACCCCCAAAAACTATGGAAAAAGCAGCCTTCTCTCCTTGGCGGGGGGAAATTCCCCAAGTTTCAGAACCTAAGAGAACCACCCCAAAACAGCGATCCTTACAACGAATGGGAAATAGCAAAGTCCCCTGAACTCCACAAGATTGAGCAATCCGTTGCCATTCTCCCGCTCTAGTTTCCTGTTGCAGATCTGGTACACCCACGGGACGCTGTTGGATCACCACCTGTTCTAAAATATCACCGGGGTTAAGATTGAAACGTTGCTTCAGAAAGCTCATATCTCCTGTAGGAATTACGCCCCCCTTACCAAAGAGGCGATGATCTAGGCGATCGTACAACCCAATCCAAATCAGTCGATAATCGTATTCTGTCTGTAAATAATTAAGGGTAGTTTCAATTAATACTTCAGCATTTTCTTCTTCCCGAAGAGTCTGTAGCACTCGCTCTAGGGCAATTGTTTGTCTATCATCGTAAGGATTTGGTAGTGATTGACCCATAGTAGTTTTACAGAGGTAGGCAATGGGCTAGATTAGTAAGATTAAAGATTAAAGCCAAGTAATGAACATTTATCAATCTATTATCAGTCCAATTTTAATTTCCGGCTTAAAAATTGATCCTGAATGGTTACATCAGAGATTACTAGGGGCGTTAAATTGGTTGGGACATTACCCTGCAACTCCAATTCATTTAAAATTACAAAAACAATTAAGACAATCTTACTGTCTAGAAGACAATCTAGCCGATGGTATTATTCTCAAAACTCAAGGCGGCAGTCCTGGGGTCGGGTCGCAATATCGCCTCACTCAAAATCTTTGGGGTCTAACTTTTCCAAATCCGGTGGGTTTAGCAGCCGGATTTGATAAGGATGGGGTGGCAGTTAATATGTGGGGTAATTTAGGATTTGGGTTTGCCGAATTAGGGACTGTGACTTACCACGCTCAATCTGGCAACCCTCAGCCCCGCCTGTTTCGTTTGCCTAGCGATCGAGCTGCCCTGAACCGGATGGGGTTTAATAATCAAGGCAGTGCTGCCCTTG
Source organism: Coleofasciculaceae cyanobacterium OTE_70_metabat_329 (assembly GCA_031374985.1). Classification (GTDB taxonomy): domain Bacteria; phylum Cyanobacteriota; class Cyanobacteriia; order Cyanobacteriales; family JAAUUE01; genus JAAUUE01. Next base: position 10,889 of record JANMHD010000186.1, read on the forward strand.
CTACTCGGTTAGCTACTTTAGGGAAACAATTAGGCTCTCAACCCCGCCCTATTCCCTTGGGAATCAATCTAGGAAAATCTAAAATTACGCCCCTTGAAGATGCTGTAGGAGATTATGTGGCTAGTTTTCGATTACTTCAAGATTATGGGGACTATTTTGTAATTAATGTTAGTTCCCCCAATACCCAAGGGTTACGATCGCTCCAATCCAGTAAATTTCTTACCCCTCTTCTGGCAGCACTCCAGCAGGAAAATTCAACCCAGAAACCCCTATTAGTGAAAATTGCCCCCGACCTAGAGGAGGCAGAAATTTTAGAAATCACCCATCTTGCTCTTCAGTACAATTTGGCGGGGATCATTGCCACCAACACTACTATCGATCGTCAGGGACTAAAAACTCAAGTTATACCTAGCACAGGTAGCCTTGTCTCAGAAGAAGCCGGGGGCATTAGCGGCGCACCCCTCCAAGAGAAATCCACTGCCATCATTCGCTATATCTATGAGCAAACCCAAGGTAAATTACTTATTATTGGGGTCGGGGGTATCTTCACGTCGGCTGATGCTTGGCAGAAAATTAATGCGGGGGCAAGTCTGGTACAAATCTATACGGGTTGGGCATACCAAGGCCCGGGTCTGGTACGAGAAATTCT
>JANMHD010000227.1:0-5595 GCA_031374985.1 Coleofasciculaceae cyanobacterium OTE_70_metabat_329
TAGGGGCAGGTGTTCAATCAAGATTCCCGCATGGATAGTTTGGTAATCTACTCCTTGCTGGGCGTGCTTTTCGATAATGTGCAGGAAATCATCGGCGGTGAGGTTCTCGATCGTGCCGTGGACGCTTTCTAAGGCCTGATACACGGGAACTGTGCCAATGGGAACTGGGGATGCTTTGATAATTGCGGTGCGAATTTCATCCAGATTTCCCCCACCGGTAGAAAGATCCATCACAGTATCAGCCCCATACTTCACGGCTAAGAGCAGCTTATCTACTTCTTCTTGGAGATTGGAAGAGTTGGGAGAGGCTCCAATATTTGCGTTAACTTTGCATTTGGAGGCAATGCCGATCGCCATGGGTTCCAAGTTGGGGTGATTAATATTGGCGGGGATAATCATTCTGCCCCGTGCTACTTCATCCCGAATCAAGGACTCTGGCAGGTTCTCCCGCTTTGCCACAAATTGCATTTCTTCAGTAATTACTCCCTGACGGGCATAGTGCATCTGAGAGACATTAGGCTGTCCCTGACGTTTAGCGATCCATTCTGTACGCATATATTTTTAGGTTCCTCAAATTAATAGCTTCCCTCCGCTGGTATTACCCAGTCTCAGGTTCTTAGGGTTTTTTCTCAGCCCGATCGCCGGACACCCCTAGCTGAATTTGATTATAGTAAACCCTAGGGGAAACTCAAAGCCAAAAATTTTGTAAATTGTATAGATTCACCCTGAAGATGAGCGATCGCCTCCAGCCGCCAAAGGTATTGGTCTCGATCGTACAAAGAATCCCTAGTAACATTTTCTCTAACTACTTGTCCTCCCATAATTAGCTCCATCGATTTTCTCACTTTTAATTTTTGCCCTTTAACTTTTGATTTTTAGTTTGTCAAGCGATCGCATATCCTGAAACTTGACGGATATAAACAGGCTGAAAGCCGATCACAATATCTTCTTTCGGCACACCCATTTCTACTAGAGCCTGACCAATATCTAGTTCGGTATTATTGAGTTGAATCCAGATTTTGTCATTTTTAATATCTAAGTGCATTGAACAACCATAAACTCGTTCTTTTTTGTTCCAGCCAACACCTAAAACCTGATAGTGATCATGTTCCGTATCAAATAGAGCTTGGATTTCGATTTCACCATGAGATGGTTTATAGGTAGCATATTGGCTGAGAATCTGTTTAATGATTGTGCGATACTTTTGGATTTTCTCTAGATATTCCATGTGATTATTACCTCATTTTCAATATCATAAACAAAAATTTCGAGTTGATATTCAGCGATCACCATATGAGCAAACTCTTTTTGAAAAAAGCTTTTATAGGCACTATCTGGGATAGCCAAAAACAGCTTACGGTTTGGGTCTTCTACTTTTAATGCTACACGATAGTTAAGAAATTGCCCGATCGCTAAATGAAAGTCAGTTAGTGAAGACGGGTTAACAAAGCTTTTGATTTCTACAGCAATTTTTTCATTATTACGTTCGGCAGCAATTAGTTTTTCTGCCCCAATATCTACATAAAATTCAACGCCACCAACTTTTAAGAAAAATGGATCGTTAGTAATCTGCCACCCGTCTTTGATTAGAGCATTTTTAACTGCATCATGAAATAAATCTCTTGCCATTATTTTACCTTGAAATTTTATCTTGTTACTAGTTATACACTAGCTATAAAGCCTTAGAACTTAGGAAGATAAGTTACATCTGAGGCCTAGCATATCCTACAGGAGAAATATCAGAAGGGTTCTATAAGGACGATCGTCTTTGGCTCCCAGCCAGCCGAAGCAAATATTAATTAGTTTATCAGGAATTTACTTCTCATCTAGTGATTAAGATATTATGAATAGTGAGGGCATCCCCAGCCCTAATTGCTACAGTAGCCAAAAATTAGTTTTGCTAGCATTTACACGGCTATCAGGTGTTTTAACCAGCACTCCTAAGCAAACTATTCCTAGATATCAAGAGATTTTACTAGACATGAAGGTGAGTATACTATGCAGTTAAAAGATCAGAAATCTGAACTATCCTCTATTGAGAATGTATCTAATCCTGCTGATTTAGCTGAAGAGAATTTAGATGGTCAGATAATTAGTAAGCCTAGTTTTCCTATAGCTGAACAAGTAGAGCCTCCAGTTTCCTTCCCCAAGAAGAAATTTATGAAACTTGGTATATTAATTAGGCTGTCTATAGTTTTTTTTGTAGGGTTGGGGGGAATTATGCTTGCCTCACCTAGTTTCCTTGATTGTTCCAGTAAAGCTCGACAATCGGAAGGTAGAAATAATATTGGGGCTATTGGTCGAGGACAACAGGCATTTTATTTAGAAAATAATAAGTTTGCTAATTCTATTCCAGAACTAGCTATTGGAATATCTCCAGAGACTAATAACTATAAATATTTTGTCCAAGCCGATCGCCAATTTGTAGTTAGCTATGCCCAAGGTAAAACGCCAAATACTAAAAGTTATCTTGGTGTAGCTTTTGTTGGAATAGTTCCCAATAGCGACAAGGCTCCTACAACTCAATCAATTACGTGTGAGGTAGATAAACCCCAGCCGTTGGTAAGTATCATGCCTACTTATAAAAATGGCAGAGTATCTTGTCCTCAGGGAACTAAACTACTAGGTTATTAATAAATGATGATTCCTGAAGCTATCAAAGGATTTCTAGTTTTATTCCTAATTTTTGCTCCCCTAGAAAGATTGTTTTCTCATCGGCAACAGAACTTATGGCGGCGGGGTTGGTCAACAGATGTAATATATTTTTTTACTGGGAATTTGATAGGTAAAACTAGTGGTTTGGTAATTTTTCTTCTGGTAAATATTTTATTAAATCAAGGTATTTTTCCTAGGGAAATCACAGGATTTTTCGGGCAGCAATCTTTAGCATTACAGTTAATTTGTGGGATATTCTTAGGAGAAATTGGTTACTATACCGCCCATAGAATGCTCCATCAAATTCCTTGGCTTTGGCGATTTCATGCCATCCATCATGGGGCTAAAGAACTCGATTGGTTGGTCACGGTTAGAGTTCATCCCTTTGATCAAGTTTTCACTAAGATATTTCAGATTTTCCCTTTATATTTACTAGGATTTAGTGAAGGTTTCTTTGTTATTTATGCTTTGTTTTCGGCAACTATGGCATTTTTTATCCACAGTAATTTAGGCTTGAACTTTCGATTTCTTAATTATATTTTAGTTACTCCTGAATTACATCGCTGGCATCATAGTCAGAACCCAGAAACTTACCATACTAACTTTGCGGCTCAATTAGCCTGTATTGATTGGCTTTTAGGAACATGGTATTTATCTAAGTGTCGATCGCCCGATGTTTATGGAGTTAACGAATCTGTACCGATTTCATATCTAAAGCAATTAATTTATCCTTGGCAAAATCATCAAACCCTCAGTCAAAGGAGAGAAAATTTATGAAACCAGAATCCATAAAAAACAAACCCAAAAAATATTTACCCGGATGGTTAATTGCCATCATTGCTGCTTTGATTTTAGGAGTTGGGGTAGGAATTACTCTATTAAAGATGCCCCAACTTAACCTAGTTACTATGATAAGTAGTTGGGGAGTGCCACAAATTACGGTGCAAGAATTGGTAGCAGGAAAAGTAAAACCGGGATTATTAGTGGATGTTCGATCGCTCCCAGAATATACTGCTGATCATATTGGCAATACTCCCCTAGTTCCCATCAGTGATATTGAACTAGGCCTAGGCGAGAAAATAATTATTGATCTGGTAAAAAAAGCTACCTTACCTAATCAAGCTTCTCCCACTTTAATCCTTTATTGTGAAACAGGCTTTCGATCCAATAAAGCATCCTCCATACTAGAAAAATCTGGGATAAAATCTCTTGTTTTGACTGGAGGTATCCAAGCATGGCGGCAATCTATTTCCCCTGAACAAGATAATTTAGTTTTAAAGAATATTCTTCCCTAAAATAGTTTCTACTTTACTATCTCTACTTTTTTTGAGCAAAGCTTAATAAACTAAATAAATCGGTTACAGTTAGTTGCCAATCTGAAAAAATATCGAGAATAGGTAATTGTAGATCGCCTGATTTTGTTATCTATCGGAATCCTTCTCCACTCAAACACCGCAATATCTGGCACCATTGAGCGATCAGCAAAAGTACAACTTAACTCAGGAAAGGCATAAGCAATCTTATCTGACTTAGCTCTTTGATTAATTAGGGTAACAATTTCCGACTGTAATGTACTATGTTTTCCTTGGGGTATAAGGTTTTTGATAAATTTCTCCATTCCTGTATTCACTAGCTGGTTTGGTTTCTGGTAAAACAAGAAATTCTTCCAGAGATAATATATTTGTGGGCTTTGATAGAGCGATCGTCATAACTTAAACCTCTATTGCAAACTAAGTAAATTAAACACATCATCGACTGTTACTTGCCAATCATTTAATCCCTCTAAAACTGGCAAAATATCTTTACCTTTTTTTGTTTCAGGTATTTGATCACCCGTATATACGACAATCAATTCTTTAACTGGAGAGATTAGCCAACCAAGCTGAGAACCATTGGTAATTGCTAACCCAATTTTATTCATAACTCGCAAAGGTGACTGTCCCGGAGAGAGAATCTCAATCATCCAATCAGGGGTAAGAGGTATTTGATCAGAAACCCTTCCATCTGTCTGAAAAGGGATATTTTGCCGCCGGAGGACTGTAATATCGGGAACGATCGAAACTCCATTAAAATTACAGCGTAACTCAGGAAAAGCAAAAGCTATCTTTTTCTGCTTACCAATTTGGTTAATACATGAGGCAATTTCTGTTTGCAAGGTACTATGTTGAAAATGAGGCATCGACTTTTGATAAATTTGACCATCAATATATTCACTAGCAGGCTTAGTTTCTGGTAAAGCAAGAAATTCTTCCAGAGAAAGTATATCTAGGTTGTTATTTAAGTTAGTTTCTAGAGCGATCGCCATAATTTAAGCCTCCAGATCAACAGAGAAATTATTATCAAAAATTTGAGCAATTGAGTAAGGACATTCTTGGGGTAAATCTTGAGATTCTAGAGGAGTTTCTTTTTCTACTAACACCAAAGCCAACTCGAAACCATCAGCGATCACTTCCGATAAATAAGAATTTAAACTCGGATTTTTTCGGATCAGCTTTTTAATTTGTAACCTCTGCTCTTTGATCGTTAACCGCCAGCTTTTACCCCGCAAATTTGGCTGTAACTCCCACTTCAGTAGATGCCCTAAGAGAACTGCCAACCGATTTTCTAATTCTGCTCTTTCCTGTCTCCCCAAAGCTCCAATCTCCTCAACTAAATTTACTAAATCTAGTTCCCCAAACTTTCTCAACTCCAAAAATCTAGATTGTTCGATCGTCCACTGATAAAAATCTGTCTCATATAAACTAGTTTCCATAGTCTTGCTGTTTATTTTTACCTTAAACAAAAGGGACAGGTAATTAACCCATCCCTTCAATTAGTTTAAGTTTAGATTCAGAAATATTCCCTTAAGAGATTATTTACTGGTTACTTACTTTCAGAAAATTCGGCATCAATGACATCATCGCCACCGGAACTGCCAGAACCACCAGTGCTGCCTGTGCT
>JANMHD010000257.1:0-6096 GCA_031374985.1 Coleofasciculaceae cyanobacterium OTE_70_metabat_329
GGACTTTCCTGAGGAGATTTCATGACGGAACGAATGACGGTACACGACCCGCGAGGCTATCCGCCCAAGGTAACGGCGAAGAAATTAGCGGACTAGCCTACGTCCTCGAACGCGCCGGAGCCAGAGCAGTCATGGCAACCCTCTGGAGCGTAGAAGATCAATCCACCAAAGACTTGATGATCAACTTCTACCAAAACCTCAGCCAAGGACAAAACAAAGCCCAAGCCCTCCAACAAGCCAAAATCGCCCAAATCAACCGCCATCCCTACTTCTGGTCAGCCTTCCTCCTCATCGGCGATCCCCGCTAACTTTTTTAATATGTAGGGAATTTTTTCATTTACAGCAGTTACTTCCTTGATGCCACTTTTACTAAACTACGCCACTTTTCCTGCGACTTGATTAAATCCCTTAGTTGCTGCCTTAGCTGAGATAGATTAGGACTCACGCCTCCATAGCGCCAAGCCATATAAGCTTGGGAAATCTCCATAATTATAGCTGCCTGCTTTGGTTCCAGATGCTGCCTACAGGCTTGGGCATATTCCCAAGGGGTTTGGGCGGGTTGTTTGGGGTATCCTTGGAGGGCTTGGTGCTGGAGCATTTGCTGGTAGAGGCTTTCCATGGGGGGTAATTTCCGCAACCATAGAGCGTAAAGAGCCGATCGCCATCGCTGCCAACCCAGCCAACCTAAGAAAGAAAGCCCGATCGCCCCCACTGCCCCAGCCAATAAACCCAACCAACTACCGAAGATAAATCCCCAGAGAGTCCCAAAAATCCAAGCGATCGCCCCAGCAATAGTTTCCCAAATAAAGGCAATAAAACCACTCACCGGAGAAGGCAACCAGCCCGCTATCCAACTCCAAAACTGTTGCAACACACTAAAGGTCTGGGATTCTTCAATACTAGGGGGAATTAATTCCATGCCCGGCAAGGGATTGAAGGCAAACCAGCCATACTCAGGAAAATACACCTCCGTCATCATGAAGGCATCGGTATTTTTTACTGTGTAGTAGCCCGTAAAAGGATTAAATTCCCCCGTATTAAACCCCGCCACCAGTCTTGCTGGGATGCCCACAGAGCGGAGCATGATGGTATAGGCAGTGGCAAAATGATCCGGCAGCCCCCCTTCCGATCGCAGGAAAGTTGATACTAAATCTTCGTTTTCTTTTAAGAAAGGTAGATCTGGCTGAGTCCGAAAAGTCTGTTTCAGGCGTTGAGCTAAAAATAAAGCCTGTTGGTAGGAATTAGTCAAGGGCTTAGGCGATCGCCCCAACAATTTTTCTGTTTGTTGTTTGACCTCCCTCGCAATCCCCGGTGGCACTTGGAGATAATACTTAGAAATAACTGGTGGATAGTTCACCCCCGCCTGTTCTAGTTCCTTGGGGTTTCGGTAAGCCACATCAGAAATCACGGTGTAGGTAAAACCATCAATGAGTCCTAGGGGCGATCGAATTCCTCCCTCTGGATCCAAGCCCACCTCCAGAGTCGGGAAGAATATCTCCCGCGCATGAGCCAAAGCCGGAATCACATTGGGCAAATCTGTAACTGCCGTGTAGCTTTGAATTACTTCCTTAGTTTTTGCCTTCGTGAAAGGGGGAGCGAGGAAAAATCTAAAAGTCCAGCCCGGCCTTTGGATTCGTACTACTTGCTTATCCCTAGAAATATCCCAGCCTTGACCGTTGTAACGATCGAAAGCCAAAACCCGCCAAAACCCCGGAGCTTGCGATCGGACTCGCATCATTTCTTGAGGGACTAGTTCCCCCCGCAGGTTTTGATTAATCTGACTGCTGAAACCATAGTAAGACTTACTATCTACCTGTCCCGGAGTATTACCCGGCTGCTGTCCCAAATCTCCCACTTGGTAGCCGGGATTACTAATTCCCTGCTGCATATTTTGGAATCGGGATTCATCCACATTCACCGGAGAACTAACGGGGAAAGTTTGGAGTTGATAGCCGGGAAACCTAGGCATCAGGGCAAACAAAGCTAACCCGATCAATAGAATAATCACCAGAAACAAACTAATTTTTTTAAGGGACAAATAACTGGGTAACTGACCATCTTTTGCCTGCTTATAGCCCAGCGGCTGTTTAGACCTATCCGCCTTGGGAGTAAGCTGTAACTGCGATCGATAATCGACGATCAGAGTAGGAATAGCGATCGCCAGAAATATCAACAACAAAGGGGCAAATCCCATCGTTTGGGAAATAGTCCCTGCCACCCCCAAGAGAATTAGCCCAATCACCATCGAATACCCTAAATCCTTCCGTCGGGGTAGGTCAAAGGTATGGAGTACTTGTACTTGGGTTAAGAGTTCTGCCAAGACTAAACGGGTATCATTTAACTGGGCAATAATATTCTGAAAAAACAACCCCATAGCGATCAACATCCCTAGGGCCAGAATAAACTTAACCGTAATATTGCGATCGTACCGCCGCTGCCAAGACCAACTAGCTCCCACAAAACTCAGAGGCACTGCCCAAGCACTCATCTGAGTATCCGCCGCAATATCTGTAGCCAATATACCCACCGTCACTAGTAGCTGCACCAGCACCCGCAGTAGAAGAGAGTTTTCGGGTTGCACCTTGGGTAGAGACTTAAAATATCTCCGAATTTCTGCTAGAGAGGGTAAATGCCAACCCCGTGACGTAATATTTGACGGAGGCAGAGAGTTATTAGTCATAGGTAATTTTTAGTAGTGCCAATGCAGTAATTACCTCCCCTTGTCTATCTGAAATTACTGCCTACCTAATTTAGTACCCCGTTTAGCCTAATTATTAGTTACAGAAATAGCAAAACTCAGGGGAGTTTGTTCTCCTTCCAATAGTTTAATCTCTAAAGGATAGAGTTGATTTGGTTGAAGATCAAAAAGCTCCGCACTAAGATAACCCGGATAAGCCCGCTCCGTCATAACAGAATCATGAGGATTATCAATAGTCATTTTGCCACCTTTGGGTAGCCACACCTGCACCCGGAGTGAGGGATTAAGGCCTCTTCTAGATAGCTCTTGGCTGCCTTGATAGGTTAATTGTAAATCTATAGCCCCGTAGACAGTCTGCCACTGGCGATGCAAATGAGGACTGGCAGCCGAAACAGAAAGAGTCAAGGAGTTGATGATTTGCTTGGCGGCCATTAAAGATAGAGCCATCTGCTGATCTAGGGTAGCCGAGGTATAATCTGCTATTTCTATAGCTTCTGGGGTCATGACAGTACTACCCCCACGAATAGAAAAGCCTTCCGCCAGAACCAAACCCGCCACATTATTGAGAGATTGCCCACCTTCAGGAAATAGTTCTCCTACAGCTTTAACTATCTGACTGCCTAGTTTGCGGGGTGTTGCCACTACTGCAAAGCAACCTTGGAGAATTTGAGCCAAAACTGCTTCTGGCAATTTTTGAGAAATATTCAGGGCGTTTAGCTGGGGTAGCCACTGGTGGAGGGCAGAGAGATAGTTAGCAGCAGATAAGGGGGCTGGTTCGTCTAGTTCGTAGTCTGAAATGCTCGTCTCCCAAGGAAATAGGGGGAGGCGATCGTCTATTTCAGCTTGAATGCGTTGTTTTAAGATTGATTGAAAGCGTTGTTGCACAGTTGGAATTTCTCCCCAATTGGATTTATAAACCATAGGTGACCCTGATGGGTTTGGGACTTCCTGATGCTCCTGCCTACTAGCTGCTGGTTCTGGGTTAGGGACTGAGGGGGATTCTAGTTCTTCCCACTCTAGAGGGTCTAGGGAGGGGTCTAATCCTGACATCTCAGGGGGAGAGTCCGGGACGATCGCCTCCATGGCCGCCTCTATTGTCGCCTCCGTTACCAAAGCACCACTAGGGGCATTTTGTAGCCATTGCTTAATGCTGGCGAGTATATCATTCAGTTCCTGTTCAATGTCATTATTCATGGCTAGATGATTTTGATCCGGATAAAGTAGAATTACGTATTTTCCAAGCACTATCTAGGACTTTGAACCAAGAATTTTGGATTTGATTAGTGGTAATACTGAGATTTTGGGAAATTTCAGAGTCCTTTAATCCTTGCTTTTTGAGATGGAGAATATTTTTTTGCCGACTATCTAACTGCCCCTGAAAAGTTTGCCACTCTTGGGTAGTTAAGCCTAAGTTTTTTTCTAGGTCTGCTTCTAGCCATTGGTGAACTAGTTCCCAACCGTGGGAGAGGGCAAAACGGATCAGGTGATATTTAAACTTTTGCTGGAGGTAGTCCCGTTGTCGGGGATTTAGTCCCAAGATAGCCTCAATCTCGTTAGTGGGCAGGTCTTGTAGTCTGAGGACAAAGTAATCTCCACATTCTTTTTGTCCTTGGTCTTCTAGATATTTCAAGAGTTCATCAATTACCGACTGCCGTAGGTTAGAAGATAGGGGATCTTTGTCATTGACTACCATAGATTCCCTGACTTGTTTTAGGGTGCTGTCATGGCTAGGGGTGTCAGAATCTCCACTAGCTCCCCCGGCGGCTTGATCCATATCAATGGAAGTTTCTGGGGGTTGCTGTTGAGAGAAAGTCTGGGCTCGGAGGATAATGAGTTGTTGCGATCGCCTCCCCGGCAGGGGAATCCGCCGCTTGCCATAGCGCTCCACAAAAGCCATATACTCAGCAAGTTCTAGCAAAGTCCGGGGAACATAGCGGGAATCTAACTGGTTCTGTTCTCGGAAAACCTTGGTGGCTTCAGCATAAAATCCCTGAAGAAAATCTTCGATTAATTGCAAGCGGATTTGGTAGCTGGTGGGGCTTTTGGGAACATTAATATAACGATAAATAATTGCACTCAGATTACTGTGGAGTTCTGCCCTGCCCCGGCGGGAGCCTAGCTGGTAGTAGCGTAAACACTGAGTGAGGCGATGGCGAGCTAGTTTGGTTGCCCACATATCTACCTCCCCAGAAGCCTGGATGCGCTGGCTCATTTCACAAATACGCTCTACCTCCGTGGTAAAACGCATGGCTACCTCTGAGCAGTTTGCTTCCTTAGCTTTGGTATACTGCTGGAGTTCATTTTGGAGTAGTTGATGAATAGCCTCCACGTCTTGGCAGAATTCCCCCATAATTATTAAATACTTAAGATAAATGCTTAAGTTTCACCCTAGCATAGGATAGATAGTTTGATGAGAAACCCATGAACTTAGAACAGAATTTAGAACAGAAATTAGAGCAACAAATGCAGGCACTGATTGACAATGCGCCCCAAGATGGAGAAACGCCGCTGATTATGCAGGCGATCGCTCCGGTTTTGAAGCATTTTGCCACTAGGCTGCAACGTTCCCAGTATTATATCCTGCAATCTTCCGATCGGAGTTGGTTGGTGACAACCCTAAGTAACCGCAGCCAACCGGAGCTAGAAAAAAATGTGATTTATGGCTTCCCGACCCTGAAGGATAGCCACAATTTTCAAATTCACCCAGATCCACAAATCTTGACCTTAGCAGTGCCAGTTCTACACATTCTATTTCAGATGTTTGCCATGACAATGGTAGATAGCGTAGTTTTTTTTGAGACTCCGGGGGATATGATTCATGGAACTGAGGTGAGCAGACCAGATTTAGAAAGTGCTATTCAAAGGCAACTCCAACAAATCGGGAATATTTACAAAAACTCTCCCCCTAATCCTCCACCAAATATTGCCTAACATCTAGCAGGGGCGCAACCCCTTACCTCTGAATACAATTTACTAAACTTTAAATATCTAAACTTGGATTTATGGAAAATAACTTACCGATCGTATATATCAGTGTTCTATTAATTTTATTAGTCAGTTCTAGTTGGTTTCTCATCGGACAAATTCTCAAGACTCGCAAAGTAGAAAGCAAATTTTCTAAGCTTCAAACTAAACTTAAGCAAGAAAAAGGTACGGCAGAAGATTATTACGAACTTGGCAGTATTTATCTAGATAAAAGAATGTTTGTTCAATCTCTGGGGTTATTTCAAAAGGCTATGAAAGCCGGAACAGATCTGGCACCAGAAAATCTTGCTCTAATTTATAATGGTTTAGGTTTTGCCTATTTTTCTCAAGAACAGTATGATTTGGCAATTCGTCAGTATAAAGAAGCTCTAAAACTGAATCCAGAATATGTAGTAGCTCTTAATAATCTAGCC
>JANMHD010000262.1:0-4813 GCA_031374985.1 Coleofasciculaceae cyanobacterium OTE_70_metabat_329
TTTGTTGTACTCTCCAGCAATCGACCCAAAAGCTACCAGTCAGATGGGTAGTAGTCGTTCCCTTTGTGACTCAGGTAACTTTAGCTGTGGGCTTAACTGGCTGGCTCTCTTTTTGGAGTGGCGAAAGAGCGGTAAAAACTCTTACCTATCAATTACAACAAGAAACTACAAAACGAGTTATATCTAACTTAAGTGGTTATGAAACTATTCCCCATCAAATTAATCTCTTGAATAAGCATCAAATTGAGTTAGGAACTTTGAATTTGCAAGATTTATCTGCCTGGGAAAAGTATCTCTGGAAGCAAGTGCAGGTATTTCCTCAGGTTAACTTAATTGCGATCGCTAATGAACAGGGCGAACAAGTAACAGCAACTAATTTGGGTGGTGGAGAAATTGTAATGCCGATCGCTTATCGTAGCTTAGGATCTAGTTTGTTTACTTATAAAACCAATTCTCTAGGCGAGAAAACCACCCTAGCCACTACTACTCCTAACTACGATCCCCGCAAACGTCCTTGGTATCAAAAGGCTATAAAAACCGGGAAAGCTGCTTGGAGTGATATATATCTACATTTTGTTGATCATACCCCTCAAATTAGTGCGGTTCTACCCTTTTATGATCAAGAAAAGCGTCTAATTGGAGTAGGAACTACAGTAATTAAACTTAAAGCTCTTAGTGAATTATTGATCACCTTACAAGTAGGAAAAAATGGTCAGGTACTAATTATGGAACCTGATGGAAAATTAGTGGCTACCTCCACTGGAGAATCTCTATTTAGCAAGGTCGGAGATAAAGTCCAAAGAGTTAATATTATAGATAGTAGTAATACCCTTACTCAAGCAGTAGGAAAACATTTACAACAGCTATCTGGAGATAAAAATTTCTTAGAAACTCCTATAACAAATTCTACAAAAAATATTGAAGTAATCTTAGGCGATCAAGCTTACTTTACTGAAATAACTACAATTCAAGATGAAAATGGCTTAAATTGGCAAATCTTAGTAATTATCTCTGAAGAAGAATTTTTGGAGCAAATAACTACTAACAATCAAAGAACATTAATCTTTTGTATAATTGCCTTAGTAGTAACTCTCATAATTGGGATTAAAACTTCTTCTTGGATCGTCAAGCCCATTGAATCTTTAAGTATATCTCTTAATCAAGTAACCCAAGGTAATTTAGATAAAAGTATTTCAGTGGTGGGGAACGGAGAGCTGCGAACTCTGGCAACTAATTTTAATCAAATGATTGCAACACTACGATCGTCTCGTGCTAATCTCCAAAACTATAACCAACAATTAGAAACTACTTTAGAAGAATTAAAAACTACTCAGTTACAATTAGTTCAAAATGAAAAAATGTCTAGTCTAGGACAACTAGTTGCTGGAGTAGCCCATGAAATTAATAATCCAGTAAATTTTATTGCCGGGAATATTTCTCATGCTCAATCTTATGTTGAAGATATTTTACAGGTTATCCATATTTATCAAAAATATCATAGTGATATAGCTGATCAAGCTGTAGAAGAAATAAATAATCAAGATATCGATCTAGAATTTGTCCAAGAAGATGTACTGAAGGTACTGACATCAATGAAGACAGGAACCGATCGTATTCAAGGAATAGTTAAATCCTTACGAAATTTCTCTAGATTGGATGAGGCAGAAGTTAAAGATGTAGATATTCATGAAGGTATTGATAGTACTCTGTTAATTTTACAAAGCAGATTGCAAGGAAAGGGCAGTCTACCATCTATAAAAGTAAGTAAGTATTATGGTGATTTACCTCTTATAGAATGTTATCCGGGGCAGTTAAATCAGGTTTTTATAAATTTATTAGTTAATGCGATCGATGCCTTGGAAGAAAAGTTTAATCAGCAAGATATTGATAAAAATAATCTCCCTAAAATTACCATTACTACTAGTATTCTTGACCAAGAAAAAATAAGTATCAAAATTGTTGATAATGCTGGGGGAATACCAGAGGCAGTGCAGAGAAGAATTTTTGATCCTTTCTTTACTACTAAACCTGTGGGCAAAGGTACAGGCCTAGGGCTAGCAATTAGTTATAAAATTATTACAGAAACTCATCAGGGAAATTTAGAATGTATTTCTCAACCGCCTCACGGTACGGAGTTTATTATTACCTTATTACAACGGTTGACATTTTCCGGCTCGGATTAAGCCTACTCGTTTGGCGATCGCTTCCCCTTGACTACTAAAACTTCCCCATTGTTCTAAAATATCAACCTTAGGAATACCCTTAAGTTCTTGATCAGAAATCACTTCACAGGTTTGATTAGGGCGTTTGATGATATACCAAGCTATACTTTCCATAGGTGAAAATTTACAGGTCGAGATTTAGTAAGAGTAAAAAATGAAAATTTGCAGCACTTTCCTAGCTTATGGAGTACAGCCAAGGGGCTTAAGCCCCTTGTTTCCTAAGAAGAATGTGTCCTTATATACTTGCAAAGCGCTGTCTGTCTTGAGTTTGATTATAAGTGTCTTAGGGTGCGGATTGGTGGGCAGTTTTACGCCTGCTAGAGGCCAATCTCTGCCCCGGATCCGCCCCAATACTGAACAAAGTTTAGAAACTCTCAATCGAGGCTTACAACTAATCCAACAGGGGAATGTCCCCCAAGCGATCGCTACCTTTCGTCAAGCAATTCAACAAAACCCCCAACTAGCTCCTGCCCACTATAACCTAGGCTTGGCCTTGCGTCAGAATGGAGAAATTCAAGCAGCAGCCACAGCTTTTTATCAAGCCACCCAAACTGATCCAGAATTTGCCCTTGCTTTTGCTAATTTAGGAGCGGCACTTTTAGAAGGAGATAATCTTCCTCAGGCACGGGAGTATCTCCAACGAGCAATTCAGATAGATAGTAGCTTGGGCGTAGCCCAGTATAATTTGGGCTTAGTTTTAATCCAATTGGGGGAAACCAATCCAGCGATCGCTAGTCTACAACGGGCAGCTCAACTCAGCCCTAATGCCCCAGAACCCCATTATCATATAGGTTTAGCCTATCTAAGATTACAACGTCTAGAAGAAGCAAAAACTGCCTTCCAGAGAGCGATCGCCCTTAGTCCTAGGTATCCAGAAGCTCAATACAACTTGGGGGCAATTTTTCTGCAACAAAATAATCTAACCGCCGCGCTTGGTGCTTTTAACTTTTCTGTCCAAGCTAATCCTAATTATGCTAATGGTTACTATGGAGCCGGACTAGTCCTGATTCGGCAACAACGCTACCCAGAAGCAACCCAAGCCCTCCAAAGAGCTAAAGAGTTATTTCAATCCCAAGGAAATAGTCAATGGGCTACCAACACTACACAACTACTGCAAGGATTACCCTCCGCCCCCCGAAGAGGCTAGAAAATCTTTATGATACTCCCTTTTGCTAATTGATAGTTATCAAGGCAGTCTCCACATCTGTATATCACCCTTTCTTCCCCCTGTAATGATCGTTTTGCCATCAGGACTAATTGCCATAGAGTGTCCCCGTATTTGAGAACCAAAGCGATGGATCAGTTCCCCCGTGCAGGCGTTCCAAACTGTTAGGGCATAATCTTTGCCCTCTGCTCCATCTGCTGTAGCAAATAAAGTTTTGGCATCCGGGCTAAAAGCGATCGCATAAGGTTGTCCCTGATGCCCTTTCAATACTTTGATTGGCAACTTTCTAAAAGGTTGGCCTTCTATCATATTCCAGAGCCGGATACCTTGTTCCCCGCCACTTGCAGAAGCCAGAATACGCCCATGAGGAGTAAAGGCGATCGCCTCAGGCTGACCTCCAGCAATAAGCAGATCAACACGTTCCCCAGTGGAGAGACGTAATATTTCCACTGCATTTGCACTTTGACTTGCAACCGCTATGGTTTGCCCATCAGGACTAATTGCCATTTTCTGAACAGGAACTCGAGAAGTTATGGTGTTGAGAGCTTGCCCAGTTTGCACTCGCCATTGTTTGATGTTACTACCCCGTAGACTGCCGCTAAATAATAACGTCCCATTAGAGCCAAAGGCCAACTGATAGACTCCCTCATGAGATAAGATTTTCTGAATTTGCCCAGTCTTCCAGTTCCAGAGGATAATTCTACCCTTCTCATCACCACTGGCAAGAGTTTGACCATCTGGGCTTAGGGCAAGCGCATTAATGAAATCTTCTTTACCTTGATAATTGTTGAGAGTGCGGATTAGCTTTCTCGTATCTAAATCCCAGACTTGTAACTGTCTTCCGCCACTTATCAAGGTTTTACCATCAGGCAATATTACGAGAGATGTAATGGTAGCTACTCCCTGAGTAAGCAAAATTCCTTTGCCGATCGATCGCCATGCTTCTGGTGGTGGGGCAGGGGCAGAAATATTACCTAAGCAGGCATTAGCAACTTCTTTTAGAGGAACTACCTTGCCATTCTCTGTAACTTTTCCATCTTGTGTAATCGTAACTGTCTTCCGGGGATCCCCAAATATTTCTCCTATCTCTGTCCACTGATCTCGGAGGTTTTCTACCAAGGGCTTAGTTTTTAATGTTGTCCGATACCAAAGATCGAACCCCAAAAATCCTAGAATAGCTAGTATAAATACTAAAAAAGAAACACGCATTAAGGAGAATAAGCATCCCCCCAAGGAATAGTTGCCTGAACGAGAACGATCAGTAGGCTTAGACATTTTCTTCCTTAAACTACAGTTTCGTATCCCTTTTTGTACCTCCCTCTATTTTTTATAGTACCTCTAGTACCTCTATTTTGCGGCCCCTAGACTCGAAATAAACAATACTGCCGTACAGAAAGAACCGACCCCAAAC
The DNA here is from genome assembly GCA_031374985.1 of Coleofasciculaceae cyanobacterium OTE_70_metabat_329. Lineage (GTDB taxonomy): Bacteria > Cyanobacteriota > Cyanobacteriia > Cyanobacteriales > JAAUUE01 > JAAUUE01. The sequence goes on from JANMHD010000262.1 coordinate 4,799, forward strand.
ATTAGAGATCTAGCT
>JANMHD010000296.1:0-2399 GCA_031374985.1 Coleofasciculaceae cyanobacterium OTE_70_metabat_329
GCAGGAGTTGCCCATGAAATTAATAATCCCGTAAACTTTATTTATGGCAATCTAACCCATGCCAATGAGTATAGCCAAGATTTGATCCGTCTAATTGAACTTTACCAACAGCACTATCCAAATCCGGTTGCAGAGATAGAAACAGAGTCAGAGGCGATCGATCTAGAGTTTCTCCTAACTGATCTACCCCACTTGCTAAACTCTATGAAAGTAGGAGCCGAACGCATTAAACAAATAGTCCAATCTCTCCGAAATTTCTCCCGGATGGATGAAGCCGCTATGAAAGCAGTAGACATCCATGAAGGGATTGATAGTACTTTGATGATTTTACAAAACCGCCTCAAAGCAAAATCTGACCAACCAGAAATTCCAGTAATTAAAAACTACGGAGATTTACCTTTAGTAGAGTGTTATACCGGGGAATTAAATCAGGTATTTATGAACATTATTACTAATGCGATCGATGCCCTTGAAGAACGAGATCATCAGCGGACTTTCTCTGAATGTCAACAAAATCCTAGTCAGATTTATATTAATACTAATCTCCTGCCAGATAAACAAGTAGAAATCAAAATTAGTGACAATGGTTTAGGGATTTCTGAATCAGTCCAAAAAAGATTATTTGATCCTTTTTTCACTACTAAAGCAATTGGTAAAGGTACAGGATTAGGGATGTCTATTAGCTACCAAATTGTAACAGAAAGACATAATGGTTCCTTATATTGTGAATCTCAACTTGGTCAAGGGACTAGTTTTATCATCAGAATTCCTTTACTACAATTAAAGTTGGGATAGTAAAGTCCGGTCTTTAGTTGGTGTTAATAGTATGGGGATTGATAATGTTTCCTTAATCTATTAGTTGTAAAATAGCTCTAAATGCAATATTGTATTACTATAGCAATCTTATAAGGCTTCCAATCGCTTTTGGTGAGTAAAAGCGTTAACCAGAAACAAGTCGATGCTAGACTTTAGCTCAGTGGGTGCAAAAAATATTATAAGAACATTAACTCAAATTGAGGAATTTCTAGCTATGCAAGCCCAGACACCACAAAAACTTAAGATATTAATAAAGCGAAAGCTCGCTGTTATGGCTCTCGTAGTACCAACATTATTAGTGATTAGTTCAGGTTGTGGCACTCAAACTACAACTAGCACTAAACCCCAACTAACGCCTAGCCCTCAAGCTAGTGGGGAGAAAGTTCCATCAACTTTAATGGTGGCAGTTCTCACCCAATCCGGCGATGCAGAGCAAAAAGAAAGAGATCGAGTTTTAGCTGAATACCTTACTAAAGCCCTAAAACAACCGGTGTCTGTCCAAGGAGCAAAAACCTATGATGCGGCGGTTGATCTCTTAGTAGAAGAAAAAGTCCAAGTTGCTGCCTTGGGTCCTCTAACTTATATTGAGGCAAAGCGACGGAATCCACAGATTGAAGCGATCGCTGTCCCCATTAATAAAAGTACGGGTCGCCCTTGGTATAAATCGGCGATCGTTGTTAATTCTACTAGTGGGATCAAAACCATCGATGATCTAAAGGGCAAGCGACTAGGTTTTGTCAGTAAACTATCAACATCAGGCTATATGTTTCCTGTTGTTCACCTGTTGGATAAGGGTTTGAATTTTGATAGTGATTTTGCCTCAGTTGAGTTTTTTAAAACCCATGAGAATACCTTAACTGCATTACTAGATGGAAAAGTTGATGCTGTAGGGATGGATATTGATATTTATAAGAAACTTAAAGAAGCTGGCAAAGTTGGCGATGATTATCAGGTAATTTGGGAATCGGAACCAATTCCTCAATCTCCCATTGTTGTTTCTCAGAAACTCTCCCCCCAGCTTATTGCAGAATTGAAAGAAGCATTTATCAAAGCCCCTGTGGATATTAATATTACATTTGGAGTGCCTTCTAATGGATTTACTCTAGTCCAAGACTCCGACTACGATCGAGTCAGACAGGTGAAAAAACAATTAGATGAAAAATTAGCAAAACCGAAATGAAGATTTGGCAGAAATTCTTTGGTTCTTCTGTAATCACTGTCGGGATGATTGTAATCTCTGTGGGAATCAGTAATGTATGGCTGGGACACGCCCACGATCAGGTAGAAGAGGCACACTATAAAAGCCTAAAGTTAATTGGCAATGCTCGAATCATAGATTCCCTTCTAGCCCAGCAAATTATCATCTTAAAAGATTTATTAGTCTTAGAAAATCCTCAAGCTAAAGTTGCTGAATATAAAACAACAAAGCAACAATTTCTATCTATTTTAGAGGAGATGAAAAAACTTAGCCCCGATACTGAAGAATTAGATATTGTCCAGGGTCGATATCAAATCTTCGATCGCTTGGCATCGGAAATTAGTCAATCAGTGATTACCAAGAATAATATCCCCCTAGCAGATGT
>JANMHD010000339.1:0-12391 GCA_031374985.1 Coleofasciculaceae cyanobacterium OTE_70_metabat_329
ATATTATTGCCAAGGAGAAATAGCTCTGGCTGAGACATGTTTTCGGAATATTTTAAGTTTAAATCCCCAAGATAAAACAGTCCAATTATACTTAGATCGGCTTAAATATTTAAGTTTAGAAGGTTTGCCCAAAGATTGGCAGGGAGTTTGGATGTTTGCTGAGAAGTAACCCCCTCAATTTCTAGGGCTGTTTCATCGTCGGGTCAAAGTTATCCCGGACTGGTGTTACATAAAGTCGATTATTATTGTTAAGCTAGTTTGTGATAAATACCTAAAGGGAAGGGGAAATATTTATGCCAGTTAGTCGCTTAAGCCAGCTAGAGAAAGGGGGACTTTGAAATTTACCCTTTTAGGGGATGTCTGAAAAGGTAGCTTGGCGACTAAAGTCGCAGCTACAGGAGCAAAACTTGCCTACGCAGGTTGCAGAAAGTCCTAGATTTCTCTTAGTCCGCGACGGCGGACTTTGTTCTTATAGCTGCGGTTTCAACCGCCAGACACTTCTAGGGAGACAAGTTCAACTTTCTAACGGGCAAAGGCATTAAGCCGTTCTTTGATAAATCTGATATATAAATGCTTGAAGGTCGATCGCACCACTCGTGGTAGACCAAAATCGATGGGAACCAGGCTAGTAGGTAATTGCCAGTCAGCAATTCGTAGTTCTGAGGGATTAAGCTGGGGAAAATTTAGCTGGTCTAGTTCAGGACATAAACCTAGTTTTTGGGAAGCAACAATAGTAGGAATAATCTGGGGATTAATTTGAAGAATTTCAATAATTGCCCGATCGAGAGCAAAGACATCAGGGGCAGCACCTAAAACCCCTAGTTGCCTTGGCTCTCCTCCACTAGGCCCATTGCCTTCATGGCCAATAATGCCATCCACAATAGTTAAATTGGGGGCGATCGTCCGGGCAGTTTCCACCAACATTTGAGCAAACCGAGTCTCATCTTTCCCCGCTTCCATGTGCCACCAAGCTTTCATTTTTCCCGGTACACAACCAAACAGATTCTTCACTCCCATCGTCATAGTTAATTGCACATGGGATTTTACCTTGGGTAGATTAATCACCACATCGGCCTCCATGGCTTCTTTGCTTAACAAGAGATGATTAAATTCCTGACTTACCGTGGCATAACGCTGCCCATGAAACTCCACGATCGGCAGGTTTAACTCCTCCACCATTGCTTGATAACCATTAGCAAAAGCTACTCCCTTGGCACTACCAAAAGCAGGGCCATCTCCCAAGAAGGGTTTACCTCCAGCCTCTTGTACCATCTTTGCGACCCAGTAGACAAGTTCTGGACGAGTAACACACTCTTTAGTTGGTCTTGATCCCGTGAGGAGATTGGGCTTGAGCAAGACTCGATCGCCCGGTTTGACAAAATATTCCATCCCTCCCCAGGGGCTAAGAACTTGGGTTAGAGCAAGGGGCAGGGTAGAGCGATCATAATTAAGGGCGCGAACTAAACTAACAGTACTAGGAGAAGATGGCATAGGAAATGGCTTAGTTAAAAGTTAGTAAGCATCAGGTTTTATTTATGATACAGCACTTTTCTAGTTCCTAGATGACAGATAAGAGGCTTAAACCCCTCATGACCTAAGAAGAATGTGTTTCCCTGCCTCTGCAAAATCTAGATTCCACAATGGTCGAGAATTTGCTTTAATTATTTTGGAAGAAGTATTTAGAAGTATTTAGCCGAATCTTGACATCCTCACAAACCAAAAGGAATAGTGATTCCCAAACCTTACGCTATGATTAGAGATGCAGTTCTGGAAGATTTACCCAGCATTGTGGAAATTTATAATAGTACGATCGCTAGCCGTCTTGTTACTGCGGATACGGAACCGGTATCGATCGCCAGCCGCTATCCTTGGTTTGCTGCCCATAGTTCCGATCGCCATCCCCTGTGGGTATTGGAACAAGAGCAGGAGATTTGTGGTTGGTTGAGCTTGAGTGCCTTCTACGGCAGACCCGCCTACCAAGCTACTGTAGAAGTTAGCCTCTACGTTGCCCCTAATCATCGCCGTCAAGGAGTGGGGCAGCAATTACTTCGTCATACCCTAACTTCCAGCCCCCACCTAGGCATAGAATCTTTATTAGGATTTATTTTTGCCCACAATCAGCCCAGTTTGAACTTATTTAAGCAGTTTGGATTTCAATCTTGGGGGTATTTGCCGCAAGTAGCAAAATTAGATGAAATTAAGTGTGATTTAGTGATTTTAGGGTTAAAACTAGAAGTTAATTAACCCAGAGTTAAAACTATAAATACCAGAGGAAAATAAAATACACTATACTGCTAGGGATTAAAAAAGGGATGGTGCTAAATAAGTAAGGATATTCCCTGTGCTGCGGAGGACAATCCTTACCCTAAAATCATTATTTTTTTATTTTAGGACTACCAAAAAGGATTAAAAATCAGAATATGATGACCATGACTGTTAATTCAGACCACTTACTATCTAGCTACAGCTACGAACTCCCCATTGAGAGAATTGCCCAAAATCCTGTCACCCCAAGGGATAGCTCTAAATTAATGGTGGTAGGCAGAGACGGTCAAACTAAACATCAGACATTTCGGGATTTATCCCAACTCCTAAAACCGGGAGACTTACTTGTCTTGAACAATACCAAAGTCATGCCTGCCCGCCTATACGGCCATAAAACAACGGGTGCTCCGGTGGAAGTATTGTTACTCGAAGAAAAACAACCAAATTATTGGCTAGCATTAGTAAAACCGGGTAAACGCCTCAAGCTGGGTTCCAAAATTCTTTTTAGTCATCATCCCACGGAAAATCTGGAAAATTCTCCATTTATGGCAACAGTGGTAGAGCGAGATGAAGCTACTGGGGGGAGGTGGTTGCAGTTGACAATTCCCCCAGACCAGACTTTTGATGACCTATTACGAGAATTTGGTCATGTCCCCCTTCCTCCCTACATTACTGACTCCCAAGCCTTCCCAGAGCAATATCAAACTATCTATGCCCAGAAATTGGGTTCTTCGGCAGCACCCACGGCGGGATTGCACTTTACGGAAGAATTAATGACAGACCTAAAGGCAAAGAATATTGATACTGCTTTTATCACTCTTCATGTGGGGGTTGGAACATTTCGTCCCTTAGAAGTAGAAGATGTTACTACCCATAGAATGCACGGGGAATGGCTAGAGGTATCTTCAGAAGTAGTAGCAAAAATTCAGCAAACTCAAGCAGCAGGGGGACGAGTAATCGCCGTAGGAACTACAGCAGTCCGGGCTTTGGAAACAGCGGCAGCTACGGGCAAGTTACAGCCTTTTATGGGAAAGAGTGAACTCTATATTTATCCGGGCTATAAGTGGCAGGTAGTGCAAGGGATGGTGACTAATTTTCATTTGCCCCGATCGAGCTTATTACTTCTGGTGGCGGCTTTAATTGGTCGATCGCACCTTTTGAAGCTTTATCAAGAAGCGATCGCCAAGGACTATCGGTTCTATTCTTTTGGTGATGCCATGCTGATTACTCCAGAAGCCGTAATCGAATCCTAGTACATCCGTAGTGGAATAACCCCGCTGAAGTAGTGCATTAGAAAAATGAATTTAGTCAGGTTTAGTCCAGCATAAAGCCAAAATTCTAATGCACCAGTTTAGTGAAGTCACGCCACTACAAACAGTATCAAGTGGCAATATATACTTGAGAACCTTGGGGAGTTTTGCGGACTTCGATGCGGGTTTGGAAAGCTTCCTTAAATTGGGGCATGTGGGTGACAGTGAGAATGCACGCAAAATCCGCAGCGATCGCATTAATTGCCGCAATTAAATGATTACAGCCGTCGGCATCCTGAGTCCCAAAACCTTCATCCACAATCAGCATTTGCAATGAAGCTCCTGCCCTTTGTGCCAAAATTCGGGCGAGAGCTAAACGAATGGCAAAGTTAATCCGAAATGCCTCTCCCCCAGAGTAGGTTTCGTAGGGTCTGGTTCCCCCAGCATCCCCAATAATAATATCAAGAGTGTCAATCATTTTTGTATTGCGCTTAGTTCCCCCCGGCTTCTGGGTGACAATTTGTACATGGAGTTGATTCGCAGTCAAGCGAGAAAGAATTTGGTTAGTTTGCGCCTCTAATTGGGGTAGGACATTTTCAATAATCATTAATTGAATTCCATTTTTCCCAAAGGCTTTAGCCAACTCTTCATAGACTTTTACCTGTTGCTGCATTTCTGTAAATTCTGCTTGGGATTGATCATATTTTTCTTGTAATTGGTCAAGATTTTTGAGTTGTTGTTGCCAGCCTCCCAAGGTCGCTAGCTGTTGATGGAGTTCGGATTGATAGTGCTGAATTTTAGTTTCTATTTCCTTGATCTGGGTTTGAGGATCAGGAGTAGTTGCGAGATGATTAGTAAGCTCCTCTATCTGTTGCGCTCTTAGTTGTCGTTGATCGTTGGCACTAACTAGGGATTGCTGGACTTGCTGGAGGCGATCGCATACTTGGGGATATTCTTCTTGGCAGGCTTGGAGTTTTTGGTAATCAAGTAAGCAAGATTGTTGAATTTTTACTGCTTGTCTGAGGCGGTCATGTTCATGGCGATCGTACCCAATGCTATTAATTTGGGCATCTAATTCTCGGATTTGTAACTGCAAAGGATGATCTATAGGATTATCCAGATTATCCGTTGTCCAGTGATGTAAAGTAGTTTTTAATTGCTGAATTTTTTCTAATAAATGGGGTTTTCTAGTAGCAATTTTGGTTTGTTTTTTCCCTGCTTCTTCAATCCGAAAGTAGCGATTTTCTGCTGATCGAGCTTTATCCACTTCCCCCCGCAAAAGAGCATGGGTTTGTTCATCATAATTGAGATTATTGATATGAATGTTAATCTGGACTAATTCCTGTTGTAACTCTAAGGCATAATTATTGGTATTTAAAGCTAATTCTACTTCAGTAATAGTCTTAGTTGCTTGTTGGAGTTGGCTATAGGATTCATCGATCGCCTCTAGTTGTGCCTCCAGTTGCCCTTGTTTCCCCAGAAGTTGTTCATAGGTTTGGAGTTCTTGCTGAAGAATTTTTCCTTCCTGTTGCAGGGTTTGTAATTCTCTTTGGGCAATAGTTTCCTGTTCTTGCAAATGCCAGAGTTGTTCTTGAGTTTGGGTTTCTTCTTGGCGAGTTTTAGTAATTACTCGCTGATGATCATGTTCATTCAGTTCACTTTCACACAAAGGACATACTGCTTCATGATCAATTAAAGTGGCAATTTTAATTACCAATTCTTGCTGCCTTCTGGTGTAACTTTTACTTTCCTGTTGATAACCTACTAGAGCATCTTTTTGTTTCTGAATTTTTTCTTGGACTCGCTGTTGATAAACTCTCTTTTTATCTAGGCTCTGAATCTGATTACTTAACTCTAAAAACTGCTCTCGCAGCGTATCAGCCCCAGCATATTTTTGTTGAAGTTTGGATTGGCTAGATTGTAATTGTTGAAGTTCTGCTTGTAGTTTAGCTGTTCCTAGTCCAATAGCTTTTTCTAGCTCTATTTTTCTTTGGACTAAGGGTGATACACTAAATTTTAGTTCATCTAATTCCTTCAATTGCTGTCGTAATTGGCGCAATTTTTCCATTGCTTCCAGAACAGCAGGTTTAGTTTGTAATACTTCCTGAATCTCGACTTCTTCTGTTTCTAATAGTTCTAATTCATGGCGAATCTGGCCCATTTGTAATTTCAAATCATTAATTTGATGTTGCCATTGTTGCTGTAGCTGATCCCTTTGGCGTTGAGCATCTTGGAAGCTATGGAATTTTTGATCTAGGTTTTCTTGGTTGGTTTGGAGTTGGAGAAATTCTTGATATTTGGTAGTAATTTCTGGTGCTTGGTCTAATAAACTTTGGAGTTGAGATTGTTTAGCTAGGGTGTGATTAATTTCTTGCTGATAGCGATCGCATTCCTGCTGGAGACTCTGGTATTGCTGCTGACGAACTTCTAGATTTTGTTGCCAGCCCGATCGGAGATTCCGCTGTTCTTTGAAGATAAGTAATTGTCCTTCATCTTGTTTTTGAATTGCTTTTAATTGGGTAATTACTGCCTCTACTCTTGTTAGTTCCAAAGTAAAAGTTTCCCGCTGTTGCAGAGTTAGAGCCAAGGATTGGAGAGTTTGTTCTAGATGTTTTATCTGCCCTTGAAATTGCTTACCTTCAGTCTTGGCTTGCTCGGCTAATTCTTCATACTGGTCTAGCTTGAGGAGACTGGCTAGGACTTGTTTGCGATCGGCTGGTTTCCGCAGCATAAAAGCATCAGCTTGTCCTTGGCGCAGATAAGCTGAATTAATAAAAGTATCGTAATCTAGTTTCAGGTAGCTAGTAATAATATCTTGGGTTGCTTTTAAGCCTTTGCCCGTGAGAGAAATAAATCCTTGCGTAGTCTCTAGCTGAAACTCTAGACTTCCCCCTTGCCCCCGACTCCGCCCCCGAATTACTTTATAAGTTTGCTGATTGCTACTAAAGATAAAATCCACCCGCACATCTACCATCCCAGAATGGATTACTTCATCTTCTAATCCCGCCCGACTTTTGCCCCATACTGCCCAAGTAATTGCCTCCAAAAGAGAAGATTTTCCAGATCCATTGGCACCACAAATACACGCAGTGTGTAAGCCCCGAAAGTCTAAGGTGGCATCTTGATAACTAAAGAAATTTTTGAGTTTGAGGTGGAGTGGAATCATTACAAAAATATTGAAGCGTAGCAGATTAATTATAATTATTTCTAACTTGTCTTGAATTATGTATTAGTGCAAGTTTACAGAGGAAAATGAGGAATCTTTCTATATCTATAAATAACAGTACAAACGCTCTAACAACCAATTTTTCAACCAGAATTCAGAAATTGTTACAAATCTTCTTAATTTATACGTAAATTCGGTAAAAATTGACAAAGATACCTACTGGTGAAGTTGTGCAGCGGCAAGTAACCTGAGACTTCTCCTACCAATTTCCATTCCGTTTGCACCAGTATAGTGTTAGTCTGTGCTTCGCAGCGATCGTAGATAGCACTAACTACCCAAGCCCCTACACCTCATTCCAACGGCCGGTTAAGTCTTTTGAGTAATGATATAAACATGATTCTCAGGATATTGATCGTATTCGAGGTGAAGACACGTACAATGATGCTCAGTCAGAATCTTCAAGAAAGTATTTACACCCAGTGTGCTGTACTCAAAATCCTGACCTTGAAATGTTCCAGAAACCTCACTTTGCTTATATCCACCCCCACAGGTAAACATAAGCACCCCATTAGGTTCAAGAGCCTTGCATAGCTTTTTCATAACAGGTTCTTGCCTATCTAGCGGCAAATGAAATGTGCTGTCCCAAGCAACGATCAAGCTGTAGAGTTTGGGAGGAATCCAAGAGCAAATGTCTGCTCGATAGAAAGTGATATCTGGATGTACTTGTTTGGCTAAATCAATCATCTCCGGGGAAATATCAAGTCCTTCTACCTGAAATCCATGGTCACTTAGGACTTTAATAAAACGTCCACTGCTTCCACACCCAATATCAATAGCTAATTGCTTTTTAGACGTAAACTTGATAGCCCGCTCCAACTGGGCGATGCCATAGAGCGAATTTTGATGCTGGGTCCGCCACCATTGGGCAAGGCAATCATATCGAACGGCTATATCTTCTGGATGCATATTTGTTATTACTTATAGATTTTTACTCACAGTCAAATCAAATTGCAGGCAAGAGAAGAGGCTTAAGACCCTTGTTCCCTGTAACTCCGCTGCTTCGTAGGTTTGTAGAAATATCTAACACTGAGGTATATTATATCTATAGAAGAAAAATATTAATTAAGGAGTTATAACGTGGTTGAGCCTTTACTATCCGGTATTGTTTTAGGATTAATTCTTGTCACCCTAAGTGGTTTGTTCTTTGCTGCTTATACCCAATACAAGCGGGGCAATACCTTAGGTATGTAATTTTAGCCTTGATCTATTTTTGTTTCCCTACTCTGGTTTTGAGTTGACGAGACAAGGATAGGGGCAACAAAAGCACTGATCATCAAGATAATAGTTATAATCTCCGCTGCTAAGAGTAAATAGTTAGGCTGTGGAGATTTTTTATACTGGGATTTTTTTGACATGGGCTTCAGCAAAAAATTAAGAATAAAGGGATAAGTTACGATCGCTCATCAGACCGAGAACCAAGGGAGCGAATTTTTTTCAGCCATGCATTCCACCCATCCCCCGGACGATTATAAAAGCCAATCATAGAGAGGATTAGGGGAACCCCGCCAACTTTGATAATCATTAATAAATGTCCCAGAATGCTTAGAGCCATTACCATCCAAGCCAAGAGATGAGCCGAGTACCAAAAATGGAAGAATTCCCCTAAGGGGAGCCATGATTCCTGCATCATCCTACCGGAGAGGAGAGCAAAACCAGTAGCAATTAGAATTGAGGTATTTACAATCCGGTGCAAGCTATACCACCATACTGGGCGGCCAACTTGAGATAATTTGCTGAAGGAATCTATCTGAACTAAACGTTTGCGGCCAGCATGGAAACTATAAAGGGCAAACACAGGGAACACAAATAGAAGAGTCAAACCAAAAGTTCCATGAATACCTATAACATTATCGAGAGCAGGTAAAGGTAGCTGCCCAAATCTACGATCGAAGCGATTGTATACTAGGAACCCAGTGGTAATTGCTAGTAATATAATTAAACCATTAATGCCATGAAATAAGCGGAGAGCAAGGGGATGATAGGGATGCGATCGAGCCATAGTTCTTTACTTGTAATCTACTAGCGTATTAGCAATTTTATCAGCAATTCCGGCAACCCATTGCTCATCTTGTTTAGTGTAGCTGCGGGGAGCATTTGCCCCCAAAATTAAGACTCCTTGGGAGCCGATCGGTTGACAGATCACCCCTTGAGTATTGGGAGGTAAATAATCAAATTCAATCTTGCCGGGATAAATATTTAGGTTAACTAAATACACCGGCTTTTGTTTATCTAAAACTCGCTGCAAAATCACTCCGGGTTTGACCTTGGGGTTAGTACCTAAAATTCCTCGCCTTAGTAATACTTGATCGCCATAGAAAACTACTAGGGATTTAGTAACAGTATTAGTTAATAACAAATGGGAAGCCCAGGCCAGTTCTACTTTAACTACTTCTGGTAAGTCTGGGGCTAGATCAAAACCTTCTGTTCCAACTAATGCTACAAATTCCGGCGATCGAGCTTGGACTTGCTGCCACAATAAGCCAGATAAAATTAGCACTGCTGCTAAAATTATCCCCAAAACATCCGATCGAGATTGACTGTTAGTTAATTCTGAGGTTAATAACCGATTAATAAGTAATAAAGATCCCCCCAAGCTCCCAACTACAAGGGGTAGCGATCGTAGTAGATAATTTTGATCTTTTTGACCCTTTTGATTCATTACAACAATTTTCCATAAGGATTTTCAACAGAGATTTTTATAAATCTTCAAGTCCCTCTTTCTAAGGGGGATTTAGATCGTTTCTACTGATAAATAGACTCATCGGGCATAGTTGCCCCATGAAAATTAGTACCCACCAAATTAGCAGTGCTTAACTCGGCTCTGGCTAGGTTGGCATTGGTTAAATTGGCATTCATTAAGTTCGTTCTGGCAAGGTACGCATCAATCAACATAGCTCCTGTCAGGTCTGCTTCTCGGAGAGTTGCTCGGCTCAAATCTGCTCGGTTTAGCACCACCCCCACTAAAATCGCCCCCGTCATGTTTGCCTTATTTAGCTTTGCATCAGGCATAATTGCCCCTGATAGGTCTGCACCCCGGAGATTAACTTCCAAAAGTTTCGATCGCTCTAATTTAACATTTTTTAGTTTTGCCCCTTGGAGATTTGCTCCATTCAAGTTGGTATCAGTCAAGAAAGCATTAGTTAAATCTGTCCCGCTCAAATCTGCTCCACTTAAATCGGCATCCCGAAACATCACATCCCGGAGGTTTGCCCCACTCAGATTTACCTTAGAAAGGTCTGCCCCCGTGAGATTTGCCCCTTGCAGGTCTACTTTATGAAGATTTGCTCCCCGTAAGTTGGCACAATAAATTCGCTTTTCTTCCCGCAGGTTTGCTCCCCGTAGACAAGCCCCAGTGAGGTTTGCGCCGCTCAAGTCTGCCCCCCGTAGATCAGCATCCACCAAATTAGCATCAAATAAATCCGCCAAAGTCAAGTCTGCTCCCCGCAGGTCTGCCCCTTGGAGCATTACCCCGTGGAGGTCTGCATCATGAAGGTTGGAACTCCCTAATTTAGCTTGATTGAGGTTTGCTCCACAGAGCTTACTAGATGTCAAATTTGCGTGCCCCAAATCTGCCCGACTCAGGTAAGTAAAAGTTAGATTAGTGTTATGCATATCTGCCCTAGATAAGACAATTCCGATCAAATCTGCCCCCAAAAGGTTCAAGCCACTTAGATTTACCCCACTAAACTTTGTCTGCCCTGCTTCGTAGCGTTTGATAAGTTCCTTGGCATCCATGATCTAACTACCTATTATTTAGCCCCTCAACGGAAGCTTCCCCATATCTTGCCCCTGCTTTATATGATAATAACAGGTGATCACAGGCTTTGATATTCTCACCGACCTAAATCCACGGAGATTTCTTGGCAGTAAACAAAAAGTGCCACTCCTATTCAAGGCAGCACTCTCAGTTTTTTATTCATACCAACCTTTATACAGCCATTTTTCATTTAGATGTAGCCAGAACCCAGCCCTAATGTACCGCTACGCTAAAGTAAAGGAGAATTCAAGACCAGTATCCTTTCCCAAGCTGCGAAGTCCTGTATCTGCACTACTTGGAATGACGTTGCTCTAACCAAACCCGTAAATCATTTTCCGAATTTAGGTAGTTGGTGGTATTGGTGTAGGGATCGTAGGCTTTCCAATAGGTTTCACCTTGGCGATCGCTTACTTGCCAGATTCTAATTTCATTAGGGCGAGTTAGGTAGTGGACTAAACTTGCCCCAGCATCTTTGAAAGCCGTAGCTAATACTTGAGAAAGATTGGTTAATCTCTGATTGAGAGAAATATTTGTTAACTGCTCAATCTTATTGCTGGCAGAGGTTTGTGCCTGAAAATCAGTATGATAAACTCGCATATCTTTGTCCTCCAATTCTATCTATTCTCAACTAAGATCACACCTTATTCAAGTTATAGTTAATAACAGGTATTGATCCTAAAGTTGGCAGAAACAAATCTTTTCTTGTCTCTATGTTTTTATTATGGCAGTTAAAAAATGACCTGAGAAGGTACAGTTTCTTTAAAGTTAAGTAGAACAGTTACTCAAAAAAACAACTGTTATAGCAAAAAAAACAAAAACTGTACTGGGAGTATTTCCAGAAAGTAGCTTAATATCAAGAGTATTTACTATCTAGACCACCCTATAGCAGCTAGGCTACCCTAGTAAAAGTAGGGAAATACCTATCCCCAGTAGGAACCAGAGCTTATGAAAATTCCCCTTGATCGCCAATCTACTAAGCCGGTATATCTGCAAATTAGCGATCGCCTTGGTCGCCTCATCAAATCTGGAGCCTTGCCTGCCGGGGAGAAATTACCCTCCATTCGCTGTCTCGCAGAAACCACCCGGGTCAATAAATTGACCGTCATTGAGGCTTACGGCATTCTCGAAGCTGATGGTTTAGTCCAAGCCCGCCAAGGTTCTGGATATTTTGTGAATAACCTAAAAACTTGTAGCACCAAGCCCTGTACCTTTGCTCCGGCTCAAACAGTAATCATTCCTGAAGGCAGTAATCCCACCTTTTTTGAGACCTACTACGCCTCGATCGATGCCCATAATCAACCGGACATGATCAACTTTCATTTTGGTGTACCCTCCCCCGCCGATCTGGGGGATTTACAGAAAATTGCCCGGAGATCTATTAATAATATTGGCGAAAATCTTTTTAACTATGACATTCCCGAAGGTCAACTTACCCTAAGAAAACAAATAGTCCAAATGCTGATCCAACGGGGTTTAGAAGTGACTCCAGAGCAATTAATTATTACCAACGGCTCCAAACAAGGCATGTCGATCGCAGTTAATTACTACGTCCAAAAAGGAGATTGGGTAATCGTGGAAAGCCCTACCTACGTAGGCATTTTGGCTATGCTAGAAAACCTAGGAGCAAGGGTAATCGGCATTCCCATGACCGCCGGGGGGATGAATCTAGAACTACTGAGCAAATACCTCCATAGCCATCGTCCCCGTCTCATCTACACCATTAGTACCCTCCACAACCCCACCGGAATTACCACTAGTGAGGCACACCGCCACGAGTTACTTAGTCTTGCTTCCCAGTATTCCTGTCCAGTCCTCGAAGATAATGCCTACGAAGGCTTAAACTTTGAACCCGTACCGCCCCCCATTAAAGCCCTCGATCAAAATAACCTAGTC
>JANMHD010000323.1:0-1938 GCA_031374985.1 Coleofasciculaceae cyanobacterium OTE_70_metabat_329
AAAGCTAATGATGACTGCAAAATAAATAAATTTTGGGTGAATAATCTAGAATTCTTAAAGGAATTTAGTGTTATTGCTGAGGTCAAGTATGAAAAGCAATTAGAAAAAGATTATGCTATTCTTGCTCCCGGTTTGGCAGTATTAACAGGTCTAACCGAAACCATCCGGGGCTTAGTAGAAGTGCAACAGGCAGAGATCGATCGCCAGCAGAATAAAATTATTGCGATCGCTGGTCTAGGTCTAGCCATCAGTAGCGCCGCCGCCAGTATTCTTTCCACTCAGGTATACCAACCAGACCCGCCTAAAATTGACCCATCCCCACAGCCTCAAACCACACCGACCCTTGGACAATCCACATCCCAACCTACTATTCCTATCCCCAAAGATTGGCAACTAGGACGCGATCGTATCCCTTGGGAGTGGGGACTGGGATTTAGTCTGGTAATTCCCATGATATTTACGATCCTTATCTTTGTTTGGTACAAGTGCCGAAAACCCGTATAAATAAGTAATTGCATAAGAGGTTTGACCATGACTCCCACTATCCCTAAACTAGCTACCTTCGATGAATTTCTGGAGTGGAAACCAGAAGATAGGCGCTATGAATTACACCGAGGAACTATTATCGAGACGCCAAATCCTACAGGAAAACATTCAAAAATAGCTGGAAATCTTGTAGCTGAATTTAACTTTGAAAGACGACGACTACAACTTCCCTACTTTATTCCTAGGGAATGTACGATTAAACTTGATGATAATACTGGTTATAATCCAGATGCGATCGTCCTAGACAATCTATCTGTAGAGATTCAAGAATATCGTTGGGATAAGGAATCAGTAATAACTAATGCAGAATCCATCAAGTTAGTAGTTGAAGTTGTTAGTACAAATTGGCGAGATGATTATGCCCATAAAATGACTGATTACGAAGCATTAGGTATTGCCGAATATTGGATCATCGATTATCTAGGTTTAGGAGGAAATCGCTACATTGGGTCTCCGAAACAACCTACCCTATCTATCTATTCCTTGGTAGACGAAGAATATCAAGTCAAATTATTTCGTGGCGATACCAAAATAGAATCCCAAGTATTTCCAGAACTAAATTTAACCGCCGAGCAAATTTTTCATGGTTAGTCTTGTATGAAAATTATATTTTTTGGTACACCAGAATTTGCCGTTCCCAGCTTAGAAAAATTATTAAGCACCCCAGAAATAGAAGTAGTCGGGGTAGTTACCCAGCCCGATAAACGCCGAGGCCGAGGCGCTCAATTATCTCCTTCCCCCATCAAAGCGATCGCTCTGCAACACCAACTCCCCCTGTGGCAACCAGAGAAAATCAAAAAAGATCCCGCAGTTCTAGAGCAACTCCAAAAATTAGAGGCAGATTTCTTTGCTGTCGTTGCCTATGGACAGATCCTGTCAACCCAAATATTAGAAATGCCCAGATTAGGCTGCATCAACGTGCATGGTTCCTTACTGCCAGCCTACCGGGGCGCTGCTCCTATTCAGTGGTGCTTGTATCAAGGAGCAGCGCAAACCGGGATTACCACTATGCTCATGGATCAGGGTATGGATACCGGGGACATGCTGCTGAAGGAAACCATCGATATTAGTCTTGAAACCAATGCTGGGGAATTAGCGATCGCCCTCTCCACTATGGGTGCTGATCTATTACTAGAAACCCTCCACACTTTCCCCCAACTTACCCCCCTTCCCCAAGATGCAAACCTAGCCACCTACGCCCCCTTAATTAAAAAAGCTGATTACATTCTTGATTGGAGCCGAGATGCGATTGCCCTCCACAACCAAATCCGGGGTTTTGCTCCCAATTGCACCACCACCCTAGATAGTCAAACTCTAAAAATCATCTCTTCCCTGCCCCTAGGAACAGATTACTGGCCAAACCTCCCACCAGCAGTCCGGGCTTTAGCTGAA
>JANMHD010000335.1:0-1797 GCA_031374985.1 Coleofasciculaceae cyanobacterium OTE_70_metabat_329
AGCTACTTTCAGCCCTAGCTCGGTTGAGAATTTTGTCATCGATATCAGTGAAATTCTGGATGTACTCTACTTCATAACCCAGCCATTGTAGGTAGCGGCGAGCCACATCCCAAACAAGGCAAGTTCTTGCATGACCCAAATGGCAATAATCATACACCGTGATTCCACAACAATAAAGCTTCACCTGTCCTGATATCAAGGGTTGAAAAGTTTCCTTCTGGCGGGTCAAGGTATTGTAGAGGGTGAGAGTCATGGTTTAGGTGATGATGAATGGAATCAAGAAATTAACAGGTTGCAGATGTGATCTTGATTCTGATAAGTTCTTAAAGATAATTCTAATGGATGAGAGCATCCAAATAATCTATAAATCATGCTGAATTTTCCTAGCAACCCTAATCTTGCTGACAAAATCGCCGAGTTTCCTTTTTGGTATCACAAAATTCCTCTGCCCGATGGTAGTGTCACCCCCGGCTGGGCGCCCTTGGATGCAGAAATGTATGGGATTCCCCAAGATTTAACTGGCAAACGGGTGTTGGATGTAGGGGCTTGGGATGGCTATTGGAGCTTTGAGGCCTTGCGGCGAGGAGCAAGGGAAGTAGTAGCGATCGATGATTTTTCTGATTATCTAGGCTTCTTGGATCAAAGGCAGCGCCCGGCTTGGGAAACTTTTGATCTGTGTCGTCAGGCTTGGGGCTACAGTGAGCAGGTGTGCCAGCGCCGGGAGATGAGTGTTTATGATGTGAGTGAAGAGATTTTAGGTAGATTTGATGTAATTTTCTTTTTTGGGACACTTTATCATCTGCGTTATCCGTTGTTGGCGATCGATAAGTTGGCAGCTATTTGTAATGAACAAATCTATGTAGAATCGGCAATTTTAGATGATTTTAGTCCCTACCAAGGCGGCTTAGGTCATGGCTATGGCAATCAAATGGTTATGGAGTTTTATCCTACCAACGAGTACGGCAATAATCACACTAATTACTGGGCTCCAACTCTACATTGTTTGGGCTATATGCTCACCAGTGCGGGTTTTCCTGCGGTCAAGGCATGGAAATTAGATAAATATCCCCAAGAGTTGCCCCGTTGTCGTGGTTTTGCCGTTGGCAGTAAGTAATCTGCGAAGGAAGTATCATCTAATTAATCATCATATACTTTGCTGCGATGAGCGATGAGTAGAAT
Organism: Coleofasciculaceae cyanobacterium OTE_70_metabat_329; assembly: GCA_031374985.1. Lineage (GTDB taxonomy): Bacteria > Cyanobacteriota > Cyanobacteriia > Cyanobacteriales > JAAUUE01 > JAAUUE01. The sequence goes on from JANMHD010000335.1 coordinate 1,180, forward strand.
AAATACTAATTTTAATTCTTCATCAACTCGGTATAATACTCGATAATCACCAACCCTATAGCGATAACGTCCTGCTAAATTTCCTTTCAAGGCAGTTATATTTGGGTGGTTGTAGGGAGTTTGCTCTAGAACTATTAGGCATTTATTAATCTTTTTTACATTTGCTAGAGAGGTCTTATTATAAAAATTTTGCGCTCCAGTAGACAGTTGGACTTCATACATCTCTATCAATGTTTCTCCAATTTTGATAGATACCTGTCGGAATTTCTGCTTCTGCTTTTTCTAAGGAATTGATCAATCCGGGAATCTGCAATAGTTCTTCAGTTGCTTCTTGGCTCTCACGTTCTACAAGGTATGCCAAAAAATCTACAGCTACTTTAAGTCGTTCAGGAGATAGGCAGTCGATATATTCTTTGATTTGATGGCGAATTTCTGCTGTGGTCATAAAAACTTAGTTAAATTGGTCAGTATGATAATAGTATAGTCTTCCTTGCTAATAGGCTTCTCAGGATTTTATGATGAAAATATCAGATAGACTTCGATCGCTAACCTACAGCCTAGATATCCAAATACCGGGATTCTATTTTTGGTGGGGAAATTTTGTGATCCAACTTGGGG
>JANMHD010000388.1:0-2146 GCA_031374985.1 Coleofasciculaceae cyanobacterium OTE_70_metabat_329
ATCGTAAAATACACACTTGGCTGCCCCCAGAAAGAGGACAAAAACAACTTTCCCATCTAGTAGAATCTCTTACTCCTATTCAACCAGAATTGCTAGAACCAGACTACGTGGGGGCTGTCACCCATTTGGTGAAACAGCAAAACCGCCGGGCATTAGTTGTCCTGATTACCGATATTATTGATAGCACCGCCTCTAGGGAATTACTAGCTGCCCTAGGACGACTTACCCCTCGTTATTTGCCCTTTTGTGTCACTTTACGAGACTCAGAAGTTGACTTTCAAGCTCAAGCATTGACCTCTAATTTACGAGCTGCCTATAGTCGAGCCGTGGCTTTGGATCTACTCAATCAGCGCCAAGTTGCCTTTGCCCAACTAAAACAAAAGGGAGTGTTGGTATTAGATGCCCCAGTTCAACAAATTAGTGATCAATTAGTCGATCGCTATCTACAATTAAAAGCTAAGAATCTACTTTGAGCCGCCATGACTAGCACGCCTATTTCATCAATTTCTTCTACTACCAGTACCACTATCTATGTCAATCCTAGTACTGGCAATAATCAAGGAAATGGCAGCGTAAATTCTCCTTATAAAACCCTAACTTTTGCTCTCCAGAAACTGACTAGAGGAGGGATTATTATTTTAGCTGTGGGAAATTATAATATTGATGAAATCTTCCCCTTAGTAATTCCTACGGGAGTCATGCTCATCGGGGATGTGAATACACGGGGGAGAAATATAATTGTTATTGGCAGTGGGAACTACAGCACACCCACTTTTGGTAGCCAAAATATTACTCTTCGGATGGAAAGTAAGGCTCAAATTCGGGGAGTAACAGTGACCAATCCCCAGACTAGAGGTACAGGAATTTGGGTAGAATCTACTAACCCTATAATTGTGAGTAATACCTTTACTAAATGTGGTCGAGAAGGGATTTTTGTTAGTGGAGCTGGGAAGCCATTAATTATGAATAATATGTTTACTATTAATGGAGCTAGTGGGATTTCCTATGGGCGCAATGGTAAGGGAGAAGTGCGACGGAATATTTTTGTCAGAACTGGCTATGGTATTGCCCTGAGCGATCGTACAGCCCCATTAATTATTGATAATACCTTTACCGATAATCATGGAGGAATTTTCCTTTCTCGGAATGCCAAACCAACTCTGCGCCGGAATATGATTACTAGAAATACAGGCATTGGTTTATTAATCAATGAAACAGCCCAGCCTAATTTGGGTAGTTCTCAAGATCCAGCAGGAAATATAATTCAGGATAATAATCAGTTTGATATTCAAAATAATAGTGCGGCAATTATTACGGCAGCAGGAAACCAAATTAACCCAACTAAGGTACAAGGAAAAATCAATTTTGTTGCTACAGAACTTAGCGGAACCCTAGGAGTGTTACCTTTTACGGATATTGAAAGACATTGGGCAATTCCTTTTATTCAAGCCTTGCTGAGTCGACAGCTAATTAGTGGTTTTCCTGATGGAACTTTTCAACCAGAAATGAGTATAAATAGATCGCAATATGCAGCCTTGATTGCCAAAACTTTTAGTTTACCTATCAAAAGAACTGAAGTTCTATTTCGGGATGTACCAAGTAATTTTTGGGCTGCCGGGGCGATTAATAAAGCAGCAAGTATGGGTTTTCTGGCGGGGTTCCCTGATGGGACTTTTCGGGGAGATCAAGCCTTAACCAAAGTTCAGGCCATCGTCTCTATTGTGAATGGTTTGGGCTTAACTGGGGGAGAATCAGACGTGCTTTTGGGCTATGGCGATCGGGCGCAAATTCCTAGCTATGCCACCAATGCGATCGCTACAGCCACTACCAATCTAATGATTGTTAATTACCCCGAACCAGAACAACTAGAACCCATGCGTCCTATCACCCGGGCCGAAGTTGCAGTTCTAGTCTACAATGCTCTCGTTACCACTAAAAAAGCTCCTCGCATCGACTCCCCTTATCTAGTCCGTCCCTAGGCCAGATGGCGAATAAATTCTAGGGGTAAACCATCACTATCGGCCAGAAAAGCAACTTCATAGATAGAACTGCCAATCTGTTGTTGAGTGGGGGGCAGGAGAACTGTTAGGGGTGCTAAATTGGGATCGGTGTTGGCAGCTTGAGCAAATTGGTTGGTGAGATTTTC
>JANMHD010000426.1:0-7127 GCA_031374985.1 Coleofasciculaceae cyanobacterium OTE_70_metabat_329
TACACCTACAAACTAAAACTGAACATCGTCTAGTACTTGGCTCCGATCAGTGGCTTGTTTCTCAACAACAGTATGAAAGCATGGTGGTAATTCCTTTCCTCCAACAACTCAACCAGCAGTTAAATAACTTTCTGAGTATTACAGGAGTTGCTGAACATAATATCTTTCAAGTAGTTTGTGCTGGAGGAACTGTAAGGGGTTCTTTGTTAGACGAATGGCTAAAAATTAAACTTCCCCAAGCAGTGGTGATCCAGCAAATTGGTTTGCCCATAGGGACAGTGGTGGCGGCAGGATTGGCAAGTCTGCCACTTTATGCCCAAATCTGTAATCAGGCTCAGCAATATAGCGATTATTTTCTACTAATGGAGTTATTAAGGATTTTACCCTTAGAAATGATGGATACTCCTGAACCGATTTACCCCCTAGAGGAAATTAATCAGTTATTAGAGCGCCGGGGGATCAATACTAAAGCCTGTAGCGATCGTATTCTAGATATTCTCCGAGGAGAATTACCAGTCGGGCTGATTCCCCAACTCAGCCAAAATATTTGGTTAACCACTGCCTCTCAGCAGCATCCAGAGTATTTAGCATTAAAATCGGCCAAGTTATTTACTCAGGCGGAGCAAAATTCCTATCAACCCAATCTAGAGCAATGCCGCCGCTTATATAAATACATGACTGCCATGCTAGATAAAACCCAACAGAAGCTAGAAGAACCCCTGATTTTCGATTTAGGGCCTCCGCAAAAATAAAACAGCCTAAAATGTTCCGTACAGGCGATCGCTAACCAAATCAACACCGCCTCTGCTAACCGTGCTAAAACCCCAACTACCAGAATTAATTTTGCTTACTATAGCTGGGGTTTGCCTTGCATAGAATATCTAGTTTTTAGGCAAATGTATTAGCGGAACATGCTACTAACTGAACTATCTTCATGAATTCGCCAAATAGTTTCCCCAATCACATTAGCTACCGAAAGAATCCTCAACTGAGAAAAACGATTGCTTTCTGAGATAGGGATCGTATTAGTGACAATCACCTCTTCAAAAATCCCCCCGGAAAGTCTTTCCACTGCGGGCGGAGAGAAAACTGCATGGGTAGCACAAGCATAGACCTGTCTAGCTCCCTGACGCTTCAGGATTTTTCCCCCTTCAGAAATAGTTCCTGCCGTATCAATAATGTCATCGACCAACACAGCAGTTTTCCCGGCCACATCCCCAATCACATTCATTACTTCCGCTTCATTATGAGCCTGACGACGCTTATCAATAATTGCCAAGGGGGCATCATTAAGTTTTTTGGCAAAAGCCCGCGCCCTGGCTACACCCCCCACATCGGGAGATACCACCACAATATCTGATAATCCTTTACTAGTTAGATAATCTAGGATTACTGGGGAAGCATAGACATGATCAAGGGGAATATCAAAATAACCTTGGATCTGGGAGGAATGTAAATCCATAGCTAGAACTCGATTAGCCCCGGCTCCTGTGATGAGGTTAGCTGCTAATTTGGCAGTAATGGATTCGCGCCCAGCAGTTTTGCGATCGGCCCGGGCATAGCCATAGTAGGGAATCACAGCAGTGATCTGGCGGGCAGAAGCACGGCGGCAGGCATCAATCATAATTAATAATTCCATCAAGTGATCATTCACCGGATAGCAAGTGGGCTGGATCAGATAAACATCACAGCCCCGGATAGATTCTTGAATTTGGACATATAGTTCCCCATCGGCAAAACGCTTACGCACCATTGGACCCAAGTCCATACCTAGGTAGCGGGCTACTTCTGTAGACAAGGCAAAGTTGGCAGAACCAGAAAAAATCCGTAGACGGTTACTATCGTCAACAGATGGTAGAGGTGACTGAATAGTTAAGGTGGCAAGACGACTCACAGTAGTTCCTCGCAATACATTAGTGGCATGAAATTGATGAATTAGTTATTTTATTCCAATCCTAGATGAATTAGTTGTTTTATTCCAATCCTAGTTGATTAGTGTACATTCTCCTAGGATTTCAGACACTAACCTTTATTTAAAAGAAACTGGGTAAATTCACCCATGAGATAACGGGTGTCTTTTCCCTAGGAGGCCTAACCCTTTAGTTGTCACAATTAAATGTATAGGAATACTTGGACTCTAGTTCACCAAGCAAACATATGGATTATATTTATTTTCTCGCTAATGCTAGTCTTACCCTCCGAGTGGTTGAACATCTGCGTTCTCGGTCAACTTTTCCTCTCCAGTTTATTACCGTAATCCATCAAATAGATGGTTGGGTAGTGAAGGTAAAAATGATTACGCCCTTGTCATCTCAAGCGGATGGGGATTTTCGAGCTTATATGCAAGAACTGGGGATTTCTTATACTCCAGAAATGCGTCTGCAAATGGCTCTTTGGAGCCTAGAAACTGGACAAACCCCGATCGAGGTGATGCGCCGCTATCAAGTGCCGGTAGTTTCCCACGGGATTCCCGATCGCCGGGATATTGAAGCTTTTAAGGAACAGTTTACTCTAGGTCTGGGTTACTGCCCCGAAACTCTTGCTTAGAATTTTACCTGAAATTTCCCCTAAAGTTTTGCTTGAAATTTTACTCACACCAGAAATGAGGCTGATGAATCGATCGTTCTATCCACTTAATCTCCTTAGGAAAACATCGACATGGCAAACTCTTCTATTTGTCCTTGGTGCAGTTACGCCCTCTTGTCACAAATTAAGCAGGGCAGGCAGGAGCTATACTGCTTCCACTGTCATCAAGAAATCCCGGCTGGCATAGCTCAAGTCAGCCCCCCACCAGATTCTAATAGAGTCAATAGGTATTCTGGATTTTCTAGCACTAATTTTTCTAACTCTGTAATAGCGGTTAATCTTACCCCAAGCCGTCAAAGTATTAGGTCAGCAACTCTGACTGCCCCAGCAATAGAGAAAGAACCAAAGTTAGTATCAGCCCTAGAACCATCCTCAAATCAATCAAATGAAGATATTTTACTTAGCTATGTCGCTCATTTTATTAGTCGGGGTAATGTGGTAGTCAGCCCTACCAACGGTAAATTAACTTATAAAGGGAGAGTTTATCAAAATATCGGCTATACCCAAGATTTTAAGGATTTTTGGTCAAAACTTCACCGTTGTCCAGACTTTAAACAGTTATACCTAGAAGGTGATGTATATTGCTTTGGACAATTTTTCAATGATAGCTTTGACATGGGGGAGTGTGTGCGCTGCAATTTGCAAGTACCGATTCCTCTAGGAATGCACCAGTACAAAGGCATTTGTCATCTCTGTGATAAACGCCCGACTACAAATCTAGTTAACCTTTTAGCTCTGGGATATCCTCCTGACAACGTATATTTGTTGCAAAAATTATTTGCACTAAGGGGATTTAAGGCAAATTTTATTAACCATCCCCTACAAATTTCTGAAGATATTCTTAGCAATAATATAGATTTAGTTTTAATTTATACTGAGGTTTCTGAAAAAGTAGGGAATATCTGGCTAAAATTGCTGCGTCATCATTGTCAATTGCAGGATGTTCCAGTCATTGCCCTTAGCCACCAAGCGGGGCATGGGGGTCGTAACAGAGACAATACCTTAGGATTAGAGGAATATCTTAAAAAATCTCTAGGTGCAGAGAGTTTAGCTTCTTCTCTTCATTATTTTGCGCACCAGCCCAATGAAGACCATTCTGATTTATGTTGGCTACCTTATTAGTTAGGGTGTTAAAAAAGTGAGCAGGTGCTGCATCTTGTACTGTACTTTTTTAACAAATTTGTTATTGGAGGGTGGTTTTTGAGGCGATCCGGGTTTTCTTCCGATCGCTTTCTGATAGTTCATCCCCAGTTTGTAAACGAGTAGCATTAGCCTGAAGGACAGTGGCAGCTTTTTTATCTCCCATTTGTAGAGCAGTGTTGGCAGCAGATTGCAATAAAGTAGCGGCGGTAGTCCGATCGCCCTGTTGCAACTTTATTTCGGCCATTTGGGTTTGTCGATATTTCCCCAGAGCAAGAATTGCCTGCTGCGCCTGAGCTTGGGGGGCTGGTTGGTAGGGGTTTTGGACTGTGATTTTTAGGGGGTAAATAGCTGAGAGGAGATTTTCGCCTAAGCCGGGCTGATCGTAGCGAATCTGCACCTGCCCCACTACTTGTTCTCCTAGGGGCAATTTACCAAAGTAGAGATTAACTAAAACCAAACGTTCTTGGTCTTGCATCAAGTCTCCTAGGCGGATTAAGAAACTTTCTGCCTCCTGTTGTAATGGGAGTTCGATCGTATCTGGGGCAACTTGAGCGATCGGCTTTAGTTCTGCTAGTCGAGATTGGGGGCTGAGGGTTAATAGTAAAGAAGCATTAGTCAAACCCACCGATTGTAATCGACTAAATAACTCGGCAAATTCTGTCACTGCCTGCTCTGGATGCTCAATATAGCGGAGGCTGCCACTGCCAGCATCGGCAATTTTTTCTAAAATATCCTGATTCCACTTATCTCCAAAGCCCAAAGTTTGCAAACTAATTTTATACTCAGGAGCTAGTCCTGCCAGTTTTAGACAGCGTTCATTGTTCCCATGTTCGTTTTCCCCATCTGTTAACAGAAAAATTTGGGAAACCGTCCCTTTTTTGCCCTTAGCAACTTCTGCCATCCCTAATTTCAAGCCTTCATCGATCGCAGTTCCCCCATCAGTTCTCAGGCTTTGAATCCGGCTACTAATCCCTGTTAGATCCGTAGCTAGTTGGTTAGGCACAATTACTTTCGCTCGATGATCAAAAGCAATCACAGAAATCCGATCTTGGGGCTGGAGTCGCTCTAGCAAACTTAGAGCGGCTTGTTTGACTGTCTCCATCGGTTGACCCTTCATGGAACCACTGTGGTCTAAAACTAGACATAAATTTAGGGGAATATTTTCTTTTTCATCCCCACTAATAGCATGTACACCCAAGCATAGCTGCCGTTGATGGTTGGTCTGGTTTCCATCTAAGTGGGCATCACTCCAGAAAATCTCTAAACCCGCCTTCATCTACTGCTACCTCTCAGTTGGTATAATTTTCTTCGAGACTCTACCTATCTATAATAATTCTAAAAAAGTGGAAATTACCCGCCTAAAATAAAAATGTAATTTTTACGGTATGTTTTGATTATTTTTTAGCACCTTTAATTAATCTTGTAACTGATTAGCGATCGCCATGAATTCTAAAGCTTCCCTTCCTACCTATCACACAATAGATGATGATAATGAAGATAATTTATTTGAACTTTTCCACGATGATCAAGGAGGTGTTCCCGGAACCTTAAAAATTGAGCCTGATGCTGCACCTTCAACTATTGAATTGATTGACTACAATATTCATAATAAAGCTTTTATGAAATTATCCCTCCCAGAAGAATGTGTCCCCTACTTAGATACAGAGTCGGTATCTTGGGTAGATGTAGCAGGCTTGGGTAGCGAAGATATTCTCCAACGAATAGCTAAAGTATTTAAACTTCACCCAATCTTAATCGAAGATGTGGTAAATGTACCTCAGCGCCCTAAAGTAGATGAGTACGAAGAACAGCTATTGATTATTACTCAAATGGTCATGCCAAAACCGAACTATACAGGTTTTTGGACAGAACAGGTCAGCTTGATTTTAGGTCAACATTATCTCTTAACTGTTCAGGAGGAACCGGAACGGGATTGTTTTGATAGAGTCCGCGATCGTATCCGCAATGATAGAGGAATTATTAGAAAACAAGGGGCAGATTATCTTGCTTATACTCTGCTAGATGCCATTATTGATGGATTTTTTCCGGTGTTAGAAGCCTATGGAGAAAGAATTGATGAATTGGAAGATGAAGTAGTTACTAATCCTAGTAGAAGTACCTTAGAAAAAATCTATCGTCTCCGCCGAGAACTTCTTGCCTTGCGCCGTTGTATCTGGCCTCAAAGAGATGCAATTAATAGCTTAATTCGGGATGGTAGCTCCCTAATTTCTAATGATGTAAAAATTTATCTCCGGGATTGTTATGACCATACTGTTCAAGTTATGGATATGGTAGAAACTTATCGGGAATTAAGTTCTGGCTTAATGGATGTATATTTATCTTCTGTAAGTAATAAAATGAATGAAGTCATGAAACTACTAACAGTAATTTCTTCGATATTTATTCCTTTAACTTTTATTGCGGGAGTATATGGGATGAACTTTGATCCTGAAGCTTCTCCTTTTAATATGCCAGAACTAAGATGGTATTTGGGCTATCCTTTGTGTTGGCTATTCATGCTAGGAGTGGGCGGTGGCTTAGTCTATTTCTTCTGGAAAAGAGGCTGGTTTGAAAACCATTCAACCTTGGATGATCAGTAACTGGGGATTGCAACTATGACTGAGCAAGATTTATTGATTTTAGTAATTTATCTAGTATCTTTATTTTTTGTGTATAGTAATGCTCTAGATTCCTTAAAAGATATTATTACTGTAGAATTTGATACGGCTTTTTTACAAGAGCAGATAGCGACTCAGGCGCTAGGAGACTTGGTAGCAATTAAGGGAGAAGTAAATGAAAAAGCTAAAACGATCGAGGATATCAAAGAAGTAACTCTCAGCATCCAAAATAAATCTTCTGAACGTTTTTTATATGTGGTTTGGGATCAAAGTGTAATTAATGATTTTAAGAAGCGATCGAGAAGAATAATTCGCCTCTCTCCGGGGATTACCTTAGATTTGATGCAACCCCAAGCCTTTAGTGCGATCGCTCCGGGGCAAACTCTCAAGGAAAAAATTACTGCTGAAGATGTTCTGCAACGAAATAAAGATAATCAAGTATTAGAGATTAGTAAATCTTTATTTGAGGACAAAGACTTAAAAAAGGCTTGGGAAAGCGGTGAGGCCAAGTTTTTAGTAATTCTAATCCTCCAAGGTTCCAATCCGGGAGTCAGTCTAGAGGTTCCACATTTATTGATGTGTCAGTTTAAGATTTTTAGAAAATCCTGGATTAAAGCAATTACTTGGAAACCAAAACCCCCAAAGAAAGAATCCTAGACATTTTCTAATTCCTATCTAGTCTATAAAGAGAAATTTAGAGAGTTCCAGATTCCTAAGAATTTTCCCCATTTAAAACGGCAACTAAAATACTCATTAGCTCTCTCAGATCATCAGGTACGC
>JANMHD010000435.1:0-1704 GCA_031374985.1 Coleofasciculaceae cyanobacterium OTE_70_metabat_329
CTAATCTCTAGTTTCAACTTTTCTAGACGCTCTTGGGAATTACGAAATGCTTGACTAGCCTTATTTGCGCCTTCCCCTTCGATCGATAGTTTTTCCATTTCTAGCTGAGTTAAACGGCGTTCGATCGCTTCTAGTTCCGTAGGCTTGGAGGTGATCTGCATTTTTAATTTTGCCGCCGCTTCATCTACTAGATCAATGGCCTTGTCAGGCAGGAAGCGATCGGTAATATAGCGATGGGACAGGGTGGCAGCGGCAACGAGGGCAGAGTCGGTAATCTGCACTCCATGATGCACTTCGTAACGTTCCTTTAATCCCCGGAGAATCGAAATCGCATCTTCTACCCCCGGTTCGGGGACAAAAACCTGTTGAAACCTTCGTTCCAAAGCTGCATCTTTTTCAATATGTTTGCGGTACTCATCAAGGGTTGTTGCTCCAATGCAACGCAGTTCTCCCCTCGCCAGCATGGGTTTAAGCAGGTTCCCGGCATCCATTGTCCCGTTAGCGGCTCCTGCCCCGACTACGGTGTGCAACTCATCAATAAATAAAACTATCTGCCCATTAGATTCTAAAACTTCTTTTAGCACTGCCCGGAGCCGGTCTTCAAATTCGCCCCGGTACTTAGCCCCAGCAATTAAGCTGCCCATATCGAGGGAAATTAACTGCCGATTTTTCAAAGATTCTGGCACATCCCCATTAATAATTCGTTGGGCTAAACCTTCAGCGATCGCCGTCTTCCCCACACCCGGCTCCCCAATTAATACAGGGTTATTCTTGGAACGGCGGGAGAGGACTTGGATCACCCGGCGAATTTCTTCATCCCTACCAATGACGGGATCCAATTTGCCTGCCTTCGCTTGCTCGGTCAGATCTCGCCCGTATTTCTCTAGGGCAGCGTAGCGATTTTCTGAGCTTTGATCCGTGACTTTTTGACTACCCCGGATAGATTTAACGGCAGCTTCTAATTTTGGCAAGTCGGTATTAAAAGTTTTTAAAGTTCTACGGCCTAGGCGATCGTCCTCGGCAAAAGCCAACCACATATGCTCTACAGCAATAAAATCATCAGCCAAATCCACTCGAAAAGCTTCCGCTCGATCGAGCATAATATCTAATCCCCGCCCCAAGTATAGCTGATCCACCGTCGGGAATCGGGGCTGGCGGCTGGTGAAATTCTCGATCTGCTTCTTAAAAGGGGGAATATCAATCAAGACCCGGAGCATAATCGTATCAGTCAAGCCCTCCTGTTCTAATAGGGCAATGATCAGGTGTTCTACCTCTAGCTGCTGATTGCGAAAGCGCCGTGCCACATCCTGAGACTTGACGATCGCCTCCCAAGCCTTATCTGTGAATTTACTATAATCTGTAGGTTGCATTATTCATCCATGAGTACCGTGGTCGTTGAGCTTTGCCGAAACGCCGTGTCTCTATCCTAACGGATTTTGTCCCTTTGCAGTTGCCATCACCCATTTATCGAATATTATGACTTTTCTTACGAAGTTACACCTCTCATCTGATTGCAAGACATCCTGCTTTAATTCTGTTGGTAAGTCAATGTTTAATGCCATAAGTTTTTTAGGGAATTAAATCATAAATTTAACTCAAGATAATTCTGGCTGGCATTACTTAATTTGCGATATAGGGAAATCATTCAGATTCTGGAATTAAACCTTACTCAACAAAATTTGAGGATAATCAGGGAGTATCGCC
>JANMHD010000452.1:0-9503 GCA_031374985.1 Coleofasciculaceae cyanobacterium OTE_70_metabat_329
ATTCTGGATTGGGCGATCGAACTAGGGCTGTAATATTATTTGGTTCTTGATTTTGTTGACTAACTAAAATCTGGGCAATTTCTCGACCCACACCCCGACTAGCTCCAGCAATAAAAATATTCATCCAATTACTCCTTTACCTTCTTTACCTCCCTTTACCTCCCTCTCAGAAAAAATACTAAGGAGCCAACGGGTGACTGCGCCGTGATCTTCGGTGTGAGAGCGTATCAAAGCTTCTTCGATGGTAGCGATCGCCAGTCCGGGCAGCAAATAGGAAGTAGAAATAGCTTCCCCGGTAGTTAAATTTGTAGCCATAACTCGACTGTTATTAACATCCACCACCCAATATTCTGTGACTCCCAGCTTACGATAAATCTGCAACTTTCTTGTAGAGTCATCTATTAGGCTAGTAGCAGAGATTTCGATCGTCAGGTTCGGCATATCCATTTGATCCACGCTCAAAATGGAATTGATATGGGGGGCGGGCATAAGATTGGAGCCAACATAGAAAGCAATATCTGGTTGACATCCACGAATTCCTTCCTTTCTAATACTAGGATTACTCAGCCCTTTGATCGGAATGAATTTGAGAGTAGCAAAAATCATGACTAGATTAGAGATAACAGAATCATCATAACTATGTGCTATTCCCACTGGTGCCATTTCAATCCTCATAAAGCCATCATCATAATAAAATTTGCCTTTCTCTAGAGCAGGGTCATCAGCAAAAGTGAGAAAACTTTCCCAATCAGTTTTTACCCAAGTTTCCAGAGGCACGGTAGCTATTAATGGCGGTGAATTAATGGGGGGATTAAGCATGGTTTTAGAGGATGTCTGAAATTAGTTTTAAATCCATTTTAGGGACTGGGAACGTATACCATGAAAAATTTGTAATTTTAGAGGATGTCTGAAAAGGTTCTGGCGGTTAAAACCGCACCTACGAAAACAAAGTCCGCTGTTGCGGATTAAGGAAAATCCAGAACTTTCTGCAACCTGCGTAGGCAGATTTTGTCCGTATAGCTGCGACCTTAGTTGCCAGGTTATACACTTTTCAGACATCCTCTAATAGTCAATACGTACATTTTAACCAAATTAGGACTTACGCACTGTGAACTGATTATCTTGGATTATGGAGGTTTTTGCGGGCTTCGACTATACTCAGCCCGTAAAAACCAACCAATGCGTAAGTCCTGCAAATAACACCTTCACCAATAGGAGTTGCTAATTTATGAAATCTCCAATATTTGCCTTAGGCTTAGTCATATTTTTAGGCACTGGCTGTGGCAATCAAACCCCACAATCTCAGGCAACAACACTACCAGTAACACAGTCTGCTCCACAACTTACAACATCACCGACAATAACAAAATCTGCTCTACAGTCCCCCTCTCCAAAACAATCTACAACTCTAAGGTCTGGGATGTTTGTTAATGGCGAGCATGAAACTCTGGGTGGGGTGAGAGTTTTCACAGAAAATGGTATGCAGTTTATAGAATTTGATCAAGCTTTTAAGACAGATAATGGACCAGATTTATACGTAATTTTGACCCGTCAGAGACAGCCTCCCATTCTGGGGATCAAGGAACAAGATTATCGATCGCTAGGATTATTGCAACGCATTTCTGGAACCCAAAGATATGCAATTCCTGCTGATTTAAATCTATCGGATTTTGCCAGTGTAGCGATTTGGTGTCGGCAATTTAATGCCACCTTTGGTTACGCCCAACTTAATTCATAGGTTGGAAATATTTAGTAGTTAATAATAATAGTAATGGTCTGGGGGGTACTTCAAACCCCACTCATTAAATAATTACTTTGCCTCACTACCAAATTTCTAGGAAAAATCTATCTGGCAATAAGACTCTAGAATTTTTAGGCAATTGTCGATCGCCCCTAGATGAGCTATTTCGTAGCCGTGGGTATTTTGAGTCGGGAAGGACAAACAAGCTGCCCTAGCCACATGACCAAATTTCATAGCGATCGAAGCATCACTGCCAAACCCAGTAATCATGGCCAATTGATAGGGTAGATTCTCGACACTGGCTGCTTGTTGGAGTTCAGCATTCAAACCCTGATCATAGATCCCATAACCATCTTGTACCAAAATTACAGGAATTTCTCCCTCCACAATTTGATATTCTGGAGCTAGGGGACAAATTTCTAAAGCAATTAGGGCATTTAATTTCTGGTTCTGGGTAAAATACAAAGCTCCCAAAGCTCCCACCTCTTCCTTCGCAGAAGCCACTAAGTAGGTATCTACCGCTGCTTCCTTCACTCGCTCCGCCAAACTCAAGAGAATTGCCACCGATGCTTTATTATCGAGGGTGTAGCTGCCAATGTAGTCTTGGAGGCGGATGGGTTCCTTACGCTGTTTCCCCACCACCATAGGTGTGCCGGGACGAATTCCTGCTGCTGCTAGTTGCTTTGGGGTACATTTAGTCTCAATCCATGCCGTCTCCCAACTAACTGGAACGTCCTCCTGCTGTTTCTTTTGAGGAGAAGCATGGGAAATATGTCGGGAGCCAAAGGAGAGGATTCCAGAAATCGTAGCGTGATCCCCTAATAAATCTACTACTCCTTCTCCATAGATCCACGGGAAAGAACCCCCCAGCTTACGGACTTCTACTTGTCCATTGCCCCGGAAAGATTTCACCATTGCCCCAATCTCATCTTTGTGGGCAGTGATGGCAATTCGGCGACTGGGATCCCGACCGGGAATTTTGGCAATAATATTTCCAGCTTCATCTTGCCAAGCAGGGACACCCAAATCAGCAAAAGATTGCAATAGGAAGCGATCGATCTCTCCTTCCATCCCACTGGGAGAATGGTGCATCACTAATTCCCGAATCTTCCTAAACAAAGCATCATAATTCATGGGTAGGTTAATATTTGTGTAAGTCCTATAAAAATCAATATTTTAGACTCTAGCCGAACTTGTTATCTATTTATCGCCAAATTTCCACCCGCTTTTCCGCTCTTACCCATCGTGGTCAGGGCAGAATTGTGCATATTTTGCCAGTGTTGGGGATTGGTTTCTTGGTTGCTAGTGGAGTTAGCTTGGCAAGGCTTGGGGGTTGGCTAGAAGCAGCAGAACTAGTGGTTTATGACCGGATGCTCTCCCTGCGTCCTCCAGAACCACCAGACTCCCGATTGTTGATTGTCCAAGTAACCGAAGAGGATATTAAATCTCAGCAACAATGGCCTCTATCGGGGGAAACTCTCTATCAAGTTTTAACCACGATCGATCGCTATGAACCCGCTGGGATTGGTCTGGATATCTACCGCAATATTCCCGTAGAGCCGGGACATCAACAACTAAGCCAGTTATTAGCTACCAATAAATTTATAGCCCCCATTTGCCTAGTTAGCAGTGACCAAAATCCGGGGGTAGAGCCTCCAGCTAGGATCAATTCCCTCCGTTTAGGATTTGCCAATATTCCTGTAGACAGTGGAGGCATTGTCCGGCGGGCATTAATTTTTGCTGATCCCCCCCCGGCATCTCCCTGTCAAACCCAGTATTCCTTGGGGTTTCAACTAGCCCGTCTCTATCTCCAACAACAAAAAATTGCCCCTCAACTCACCGCCAGCGGAGAACTACAACTCAACCAAATCATATTTCCCCGCTTATCCAAAGCTGCCGGGGGCTATCAGCAAGTAGAAACTGCTGGTTATCAACTACTGCTTAATTACCGTTGTACTGTAAACATTGCCTCTTGTAGTCCTACAAATCAAATTGTCACTCTCAAGGATGTGTTGCAAGGCCGGCTCACTCGATCGCAAGTAGAGGGGAAAATGGTGCTAATTGGCGCCTCTGCCCCTAGTATTGATGATGCTTTTTATACTCCCTATAGCCAAGGTAATGTCACCCAGAGAATGCCGGGAGTAGCAGTCCATGCCCAAGTTGCCAGCCAGTTGGTGAGTACTGCTATGGGGGAACGGAAATTATTATGGTATTTGCCAGAGGGAGCTGAATTATTATTGATTTTTGGTTGGGCGATCGCAGGGGCATTTTCTCTAGGATGGAGTCACCATCTCCCACCAAGTTTAGATCGAAATATCCTGAAAAATCTTAGCACTCGTTTTAGAGCCTTAATTTTGGGTGGGGGATCCCTCCTCTGGCTGGGAATGATCACGGGGGGATTTTTGCTGGGGGGATGGTTTCCTGTGGTGGCCACAGGTTTGGGTTGGACTCTAGGTATTTTGGGAGTTAGTAGTTATCAACTTTATCTCCAGCGCCAACAGGCTAAAGCAATCGCTCAACAACTCCAAACACAACAACAGGATTTAGCCCTACTGCGGAGCCTCCTGCAAGAGCAAATTTCCCCAGCTAACCAGTCTACCCAGACCCTAGGGGCAAAACTAGAAACGGATTGGAATACCACAGCCATGCCTCCCGAAGCCCTTGCCCAATTAGATTTAGACGCTACTGCTCTCTCTCCTCCCATGTCCCCGCCCCCCCCCAAGACCCTAGACAAGGGACGCTATCTCCTTGGAAAAGTCCTCGGCTCTGGCGGCTTTGGTAAAACTTATCTGGCCCAAGATAGCCAAAATCCCCAGCGGCCTACCTGTGTAATTAAGCATCTCCAGCCTGCTCGTAAAGATATTCGGTTTTTGGAAGTTGCTCGACGGTTATTTCGGAATGAGGGAGAAATTTTGGCACGACTAGGCTCTCACCCCCAAATTCCGGGGCTAATTGCCTACTTTGAAGAAAAAAATGATTTTTATTTGGTAGAAGAATATATTCCCGGAGAACCCTTGAGCGAAGAGTTAGTTTCTGGTGAACAATGGCAACTTCAGGCGGTGCTTGACCTATTACAACAGTCCTTAGGTATTCTTGATTTTATCCATAGTCAAGGGGTGATTCATCGGGATTTAAAGCCTAGTAATATTATGCGGACTCCCCAAGGCAAGGTGGTATTAATAGACTTTGGGGCTGTGAAACAAATTAGTCCCCAAGACCCTAATATGCAAATAAATGGGGTACCGGGACAGGTAAGCTTAGGAGAAGATACAGCCCAGAAAAATTGGACGATCGCCATTGGTACCAGAGGCTATGCTCCCCCAGAACAGTATGCAGGACAACCAAATTTTAGCAGTGATATTTATGCTCTAGGTATGATTGTAGTAGAGGCACTGACAGGGGTGCATCCCCTAAATTTACCGATAGATGTGGCCACTGGGGAGGCGGATTGGCACGGATTTGTGCAAATTCCTGAGAATCTAAGATTAATAATTGACCAGATGATCCGGTTTCATTTCCCCGATCGCTACCAATCCGCCCGCAAAATATTGGAAGACTTAAATTATTTTCTCTAACCCAAGGTTAAGGGGAAATTATTCTTAATTAGAGATTCCTGTCAGCACCGGATTTTCAGAAGAATGGTTAGCAATTTCTTGCAGGATTTGGTAAACAAAATTATGGGGTAATAATTCCTCAAAAGCTGCCCGTGACTTTTGACAAACTACCAAGAAATCTTCTGGGGATAATCTATTATGAAAATCCTCAACTATTTCTCCTAATTTATGGATTTCCTTAAAAGGAACAATGACACAAAAATCTTCCCATCGGCTATTTTTCAGAGGAGGTCGCTGAAGATTAGTATCTATTAAAATAGGAATCCTGCCAGCTGACATTACTTCATACATTTGGTAATTATCATTATTATCTCCCCGCATACAAATGGTATAGGCATTATCTTGAATGTGTTGAAGATATTCAATCCTCGCTTTTTGTCTTTCTACAGGGGTCATTAGAAAGTAATCACCACTTCTAGCAAGAATATCTGTGTGGAGATTAGGGGCGGCTTTAGCTACTTGAACAACTTTGCTTCTCACAATCCGCCCAACACCTCTTCTAGCCCCTAAGCTGACATTTTGATTTACAAAACGACTAGAAGCTAACCAAGATTTCACCTGATGGGGCAGGGGTAAGCCAGCTAAAGAACTTATTCTACCGGGATATCTAGTGTTTCCTACAAAACTCACAGTGGGTAAATAGGGTTTGGGAATTTCTGATATCTTGGTTCTCAGGTCATAAAGCCAAGTAGGGATAGGAATTAGTTTCTCTCCGGGAACTTGATAAACTGAAGTAGCAAAAGCTATTTCTCCGAGAGATGGCTTGTATTCCATACCGGGGGTGAAAGTAATCAAAGTCCGTCCAGAAGCTAATACTTCTTTTTTGAATCTATCTAGATTATTTTTTTGCTTGTTGCCTAAATAATCTCTATAATCATTAGGTGTAATTACTAGAGAGCCTGCTTCCTGTAAATTCTTGAATCTATGGACTTTTACTAACTTTGGTAAGATTTCCCTGAGTAAATTCCAATACTCTAATTCTGGGTTAGATTCCCGCAGGGTTTCATGCATTAGGAGAAAGCTAGGGCGAGATTCTGACAATACTAAATCTTCATTAACCCATAGATCTATCGGCTGTCTAAATTCTTGATGAGACATAATAATAACTCTCTCCTTTATGAGAATTTGCTGACACTTTTAAGATGTTTCTAAAAAGTACCAAAGATTAATTTTTAGATTTGCAATGAAAAGTAGTTTTAACTACAATTGACAATATTTAGATACAGAATCTCCATGATGGATGTTGAATAGGAACCCTGTTTAATTAGCAATGTCCTGATATATATACGTTTCACTCCTACACAAGAACTACTGATAGCTTATTTAAATCACTACAATTTCCATGTTACCCAAAGATATTAATTTAGAACATTTTATTTGAGAATTTTGAGAATTTAGAATATTATTACAGCAGGAATTCTACGTATTTGTACTTACTAGTAAATCAAGATCCCTCATTAATTATTTATCCCCAAGATTCAAGAAATAATGCAACGAATTTTCTCTCAGTGTAGAAAAGAATTAGCTCAGTTTAAGCGCGATCGCTTAACTCTGGCCTTGGCATTTGTTTTGCCTTTTATGACTTTGATCATTTTTGGGTTTGCGATCCGTCTAGAGGCGAAGGATATTCCTTTAGTGATCCAAGATTTAAATATTAGTTCCCTGAGTCGGGCTTATACAGAAAAATTGTTTGCGACTAATCAATTTGTGGCTATTAATAGTTTTCGGGGTATGGAGACAAATCCAGAGGCGGTAATCGATCGAGGAATTGCCAAGGCTGTAGTGATTATTCCTCCAAACTTTGATAGTCAGATTAAGGTGGGGAAATCTAGTCAAGTGCAAGTTTTAGTAGATGCTACGGATACGAATAATGCTAGGGTAATTAAAAATATTATCCGAGCTACAACTCGATCGTTCCTGCGGGATTCGGGAATGCAGGCTGCTGATAATCAGGTTGATAAAATTGCGGCACAGGTAAGAATTTGGTTCAATCCGGGACGTAAGGAATC
Source organism: Coleofasciculaceae cyanobacterium OTE_70_metabat_329 (assembly GCA_031374985.1). Lineage (GTDB taxonomy): Bacteria > Cyanobacteriota > Cyanobacteriia > Cyanobacteriales > JAAUUE01 > JAAUUE01. The sequence goes on from JANMHD010000452.1 coordinate 7,365, forward strand.
CCTATATATTGTGCCGGGGGTTTATGGGGTAATTTTGTGGATTTATCCTTCTCTGCTAACAGCGATCGCTATGGTTCGGGAAAAAGAACAAGGGACAATTCTTCAAGTTTATGCCTCTAGTCTCAGTGCAACAGAATTATTACTTGGTAAAGGTTTAGCCTACCTAGCGATCGCCCTTAGTGAAGCAATACTAATTATGATTCTTGGCTCTTTAATTTGGGGTTTACAATTAGCTAGAGAACCTAGTACTCTCATTTTAGGAACCCTAATTTTTAATGCCGATGCTGTAGCTTTTGGCTTATTAATCGGAGTTAAGTCTAATAGCCAAAATGCAGCAATTCAAGGAGTATCTTTAGTAGGATTTTTAACAGCTTTACTCCTCTCTGGTTTCATCTATCCTTTGAATAATATTCCCTTCCCTTTATCTTTAGTTAGCAATATTATTCCTGCTCGTTATTATATTGAAATTACCCGTGATGCCTACGTCCGGGGAACAGGATGGGCAGGGGTTTGGTTCTCGATCGTTATGTTAGTACTATTAGGCTTAGTTCTATTTAATGTGGCAAGGCGGGGATTGAGTAAGATGCAGTTATCAGATTAATATCAAATTAAAAAATAGCTGGAACTAAACAAAATGATAGTATGGCTAGAAAATTTTTTCAATAGTCGATTTTGGGCTTTAACTCGTAAGGAAATTAATCAAATATTACGTAATAAGCAATTAATTGTTTTGTTAATATTTCCTCCAACAGTACAGCTTTTAATCTATGGGTTTGCTCTAAATCCTGATGTCCATAATATCAAGTTAGGCATTATTGATTATGCTCATAGCTACGAAAGTAGAGAGTTAATTTCTTCTCTGACGGAAAACAAGATTTTTTTAGCTCATAAATATCTAACTAGAGAAGCAGATTTGGCAGAAGAAGTGCGGGAGGGGAAAGTAACCGCAGGATTGATTATTCCTCCAACTTTGCGACGAAATTTAGAGCAGGATAAACCTACAGAAGTGCAGGTATTTATTGATGGAGTAGATGCTAACCAAGCAGGAATTGCTAGTGGTTATATGAAGCAGATAATTAGTCAATTTAACCGACAATTAGTAGTTAATCCTTCCATACCTTTAATTGATACTCAAACAGTATTTCTCTATAATCCGGGATTGCGGAGTAGTTGGTTTTTTATACCGGGAGTTTTAGGTGTAGTTTTAACTTTAATTAGTTCTTTGGTATCCTCTATCACTGTAGTCAAAGAAAAAGATACGGGAACTCTGGAGCAGTTATTAATGACTCCCGCTGCTGCTTGGGAGATTTTATTAGCTAAGATTGTCCCGTTGTTTGTTCTATTATTAGGTGATGTAATCTTGGCTTTATCGATCGGCAGAATTGTGTTTGGTGTGCCATTTCAGGGTAGTTTTTTATTATTTTTTATCCTATCAGGTGTTTATTTATTTGTTGGAATTTCCATTGGGATTATGCTGGCAACTCTATGTCGAACTCAGCAACAGGTGGTGCTGACTTCCTTTTTTATTAATCTTCCCATGATTCAACTGTCAGGAGCAATCGCCCCCATCGAAAGTATGCCTACTGCTTTTAAGTATCTATCTCTGCTTGATCCTCTCCGGCATTATGTAGCGATTACAAGGGGAATTTTGCTTAAGGGCGTAGGTCTAGAAGTTTTGTACCCTCAAGCGATCGCTCTAGTTTTATTTGCCGTAGTATTAATGTCTATTAGTATCACTAGGTTTCGATCGCAATTAAGCTAAGCCTAACTTATTCCAATAACCAACCAAATACAGATTTTAGATTTAGACCTAATTCTTGAGCAAAGGAAGGAACTAGTAGTAAATCTTCAGGCTCATCAAATACTTGGAGTTGCTGTTGAGGGGAATATACAAAAATAGTTTGTTCAGCAGGATCAATTAACCAGCCCATTTGTGTGCCATGATTTAGGCAATGGAGAATATTTTTGGTTACTTTAGTTTGGCTTTGGTCAGGCGGCAAGATTTCAATTGTCCAGTCTGGAGCGATCGGGAAAACATTAGCTACTTCACCATTTTGATCACGGGGAATTTTTTGCCAAGTAAAAATAGATACATCAGGCACGATCGATCGTCCAGCAAAGGTACAGCGTAATTCTGAA
>JANMHD010000469.1:0-14502 GCA_031374985.1 Coleofasciculaceae cyanobacterium OTE_70_metabat_329
CTTCTGGAGTACTAGGGTGGGGTGTGGGGATAGTTTCTGAGTGTAGGCAAGTACCATCAACCAAAAACCGTCCTAATTTAATCGCCGTCCCGCCTAAATCAATCCCAATTACTTCTTTAATTTTATCCATTATTAAACACTTACCATTATATAAATTAAGCTAATCTTACCTTATTTCTTTACTCACAAATATAATTAGGACTTACGCAAAATAAGGTTTTATTTGCTATTAGTAGGAGTAAGGTGGGCATTGCCCACCTTACCTATAGAGGTTTGTGCATAAGTCCTGGTAATTATAAATTATAAGACTTTTTATTAGTATCCCGGAGATGAAATAAATTTGCCAGAATGGTATTAGAAAATAAAAAGCCTTCTGGATCACTTAATCTTATCTCATCTACTGCCCCTAGGTAATTAGTAAATTCTATCCAACCGTGTTTTTCATAGGGTTGAAGATTTTGCCAAGTCCAGTTAGCTAAATCTTGTCCAAATTCTGTTGCTAATTTCTCCATATTTAAGCCTGTACTTAATCTCAAACCTAACATTAAAGTTTCTAGAAACATCTCTTCGAGTTCTAGAATCGAAGTATCAATTACACAACCATCTTGTATCCATTGATAATAATCTTGCCTAGTCCGGGGACGAGTAAATCTTTGGTTTCCCCCATAACTAGCAGCTCCCATCCCAAAACCATAGTAAGATTCTCGCTGCCAATAAACTTTATTATGGCGACATTGTTTATCCGATCGAGCATAGTTAGAAATTTCATAATGCTCATAGCCAGCTTTTGTCAAAAATTGTTGAGCTACACGATACATTTGGGCTGTCATTTCATCTTCTGGTAAAGGCTTAACTCCCGGTTGATATTGTTTAGCAAAGGGAGTAGAATTTTCTACAATTAAGTCGTAACTAGAGATATGACTTGGATTAGCTTCTAGGGCAGTTTCTAGAGATAGATACCAGTCTTCTAAAGTTTGTTTAGGTAAACCGGAAATCAAGTCTAAACTCCAGTTGTTAGAGTTAGCTTGGTGAATTAAATCTATAGAGTGAAAAATATCTGTACAGTTGTGCGATCGCCCGGCTAATTCTAATAAATTATCCTGAAATGCTTGGACTCCTAAACTTAAACGATTTACCCCTAAATTTTGATAACCTCGGAGTTGGGCTAAATCAAAAGTTCCGGGATCAATTTCCATAGAAATTTCAGCTTCAGAACTAATAGTGAATCTTTTATCTAGAGCTAGTAAAATTATTTCTAACTGTTTTACTGATAATAAAGAAGGTGTACCGCCACCAAAAAAAATAGTGTCTAGGGGTTTATCTATACTAAAACTTGGGGCCGGACTTTGGGAAATTTCTTGGCAAAGAAACTGCACATACTCTTGAATTGTTCCAGAATTTTCTCCCCGCAACTTATCTCCAACTACAGAAATAGCAAAGTCGCAATAGTAGCAGCGGCGGCGACAGAAAGGAATATGAATATAAGCTGATTGAGGAACAACAGCAGGAATTATCCCAGGGCTAAAAAAATTCATGGTGTCAATCATCCTACTTTTTTTGCTAAAGTATATTCATTAGTTTAGATATTACCAGCATTTATAACCCATGTCTTCAGAAACTCCTGCCCCAAAAACAGACCTCTCTGCAACCCCTAAAAATTCTCAGCCTCCCGCTAATCAAGTGCCGCCTCTAGAACCCGCCTTTGGTTTTACTGCCTATGCTGAACAAATTAATGGCCGGTTTGCTATGCTGGGCTTTGTAATTTTATTGATCTTAGAATTATTTACGCACCAAGATTTATTTACTTGGCTCGGCTTACGCTAGTTTATTCTCCTAGAAAATACTCTATGAATCCTCTAGTCTTATTTTTGCTACTAGTAGGAAAGCCCCTACCTTTTTTCCCCTCTCTTGTAATTATTAGTAGTGTAGTAGCTACTCCCTCAGAACAACAGGAGTTACAACAATTACGTTTAGAGAAACAAATTCAAAAACAAGTCCGGGAGGAGATTGATCGCACTTTTACCCACCTTATAGTTTTATTGTATCTTCTCCTAATTCTTGCCCTAGGTTTTCCCTTAGTCTCCCTAGGATTGTATTGGTTAATGCAGCGTAAGATAACCTTAGAATTAACTACCTCTATCCAATCTTTAACTCAACTATTACAACAGCTAATCCTACTAGAATCTGGAAAACAATCTAGCTATCAACCAGATCATCAATCTAGTCAGCAACCCAGCGATCGCTCTAATTTTCTAGGAAATTATCAGCCTGATCAAAGAAAGAATCTAGAGCCAACTTTAGCACTTACGGAACCTGGGGTATCTCTCAATACTCAAGATGAGCAAGATTCTGAAAACTTCTCTTCCATAGTAGAAACTAAAGAAAAGATTATGCAGGAACTAATTAGCCATTTACCACCCCTAAGTCAAGAAAAAATCTTTGCGGGACAGGAAGCAAAATTAACTAATTTAATCCAACAATTAACGATTCTTCTAGAAGATTATCCAGACTTACCTTTAGCCACAGAAGATTATACAAACCATGCCCATGCCTTGTATTTCTTAGAGCAAGATTTAGCAGCGATCGCTCTCTACGACCACAGCCTAGATATGGAACCTGAACAGCCCCAGGCTTGGCATCAAAAAGGCACAATTCACCTCAAGCAGGCAGAATATCAAGAAGCGATCGCAGCCTACAATCAAGCCCTTAATCTCCAAGCAGATTACGCCTCCTCTTGGTATAAACTTGCCTATAGTTATGCCTTGATAGGAGAATTAGACCTAGCTCTGAGCCATCTTCAACGAGCAATAAACTTAAATCCTAGCTATCGGACTAGAGCCAGAATGAGTCCAGATTTTGAGATACTCAAGCAAAGCGATCGCTTCCAATCTCTAGTTAATCTAGAACCCTTATCCTAATCCTCTTTGTAAGGAACTACTTTAAGATAGTACTATGCTAAGTATTTATAATAATCCAATTTTCTAAAACTCCTAGCTTTCTATCTCTTCCTTTTTATATTAGTTTTTTTCCCCTACGTAAATCCTGCATTGTATTAGCACCACAAGATTTCATGTATATTACTGTAGCTATCCCCACCTATAACGGTGCTGCCCGACTACCAGAAGTTTTGCAGCAACTTCAAAAGCAGGTAAAAACTGAGGATATTACTTGGGAAATTCTTATTATTGATAACAATAGTAACGACAATATTCAAGAAGTAATTCGCCCTTACCAAGTTCTCTTGCCCCAGATGCGATGCTGCCAAGAACTCAGGCAAGGAGCCGGATTTGCTCGACATCGAGGCTTTAGGGAAGCAAAAGGAGAATTGGTGGCATTTTTGGATGATGATACGATTCCCGATCGGCACTGGGTCAGAGCCGTGGCAGATTTTGCCCAAACCCATCCCCAAGCCGGAGCCTACGGAAGCCAAATCCATGCTAATTATGCAGTCCCACCGCCCCCAAATTTTGCCAGAATTGCCCCTTTTTTAGCCATTACAGAACGGGGAAATGTCCCTTTGTTGTATGGAAAAGACAACCGTTTGCTTCCGCCTTCTGCTGGTTTGGTGGTCAGAAAATGTGTCTGGCAGCAGTACGTCCCTGCGGAGATGACCCTGAGTGGAAGAGTTGAGGGAAATATGCTCACTAGTGAAGATTTAGAAATGTTGAGCTATATTCAAGCTAGTCCTTGGCAGATTTGGTACAACCCAGCCATGGAAATTATCCATAAAATCCCGGCAGCCCGCTTGGAGAAGAAGTATTTAATTCCCTTCCTTCGGGGTATTGGCTATAGTCGTTACATCACCCGGACGATCGCCACCCACGGCATCAAAAAATACCTCCTCACCCTCGCATATTTTGGTAATGATCTAAGAAAAATCCTGTTGCATCTCTTCAAATACCGAACTAAGGTAAAAACAGACTTAGTAGCCACCTGTGAGCTAGAATTACTGACTAGCAGCTTGATTAGTCCGTTTTTTCTGTGGCGGAAAGGATATTTAAAAAGTAAAAAGTTAAAAGTTAAAAGTTAAAAGTTAAAAATAAGTAATAAGAATTTTAATAGCTATGACTAAAGACTTTACCGTAGCCATTCCTACCTACAACGGAGCCGATCGCTTACCAAAATTATTAGATAAACTGCGATCGCAACTAGATACGGAATCCCTAAAATGGGAAATTATTGTAGTGGATAATAATAGTATTGATCGTACTGCTCAAGTAATTCAAGATTATCAAAAGACTTGGAATTCACCCTGCAAATTAACATACATTCTAGAAGAAAGACAAGGAGCAGCTTTTGCTAGACATCGGGCTATTCAAGAGGCAACTAGTGAATTAATTGGCTTTCTTGATGATGACAACTTACCCAGAGAAAATTGGGTAATTAATGCCTACAAATTTGGGATAGACCATCCAGAAATTGGAGCTTTTAATGGCAAGATTTATGGCAAGTACATTATACCACCGCCGCCTAATTTTGAAAGAATTCAAGCATATCTAGCTATCCGAGATCAGGGGGACATAGCTCATGCTTTTGCTCCAGAAAGAATTCATTTACCTCCCGGTGCAGGATTAGTAGTTAGGAAACAAGCTTGGTTAGAAAGTGTGCCTAACAAGCCTAAAGTTTTGGGAAATACAGCAGGTAAAATTGCTAGAGGTGAAGATTATGAACCACTTTTATATATGTACAAAGCTGGTTGGCAAATCTGGTATATGCCCAGTTTAGAAATAGACCACGAGATTCCCCCTTGGCGCTTAGAAAGAAAATATTTGATGGATTTATCCCAGAGTTGTGGTTTAGCCACTTACAATTTAGTGATTATTATTACTGAAAAAAAGCAAAAATCTGTACTATTTTTAAGAATTATTTATGGCAATCTTAAGCGAATTGTTAAACATTTATTACGCTATTATCTAACAGGGAAAAGAGACTTAATTAGTGATTGTGAGCTAATATTTCTTTGGGGTTGTATGATAAGTCCTTTTTATCGATTCTAAATTATTTTATGGGTAAATTTATTTATGAGCTTAAATTTCTCTAGTGCGATCGCTCTGAAGCAAGACTTGGAAAAATCCCTAGCACAGATAGGAGAAATAGAAGAATGCGTTTTATTAAACTATCCAGATTATCCTAATGTAGGTGATCATTTAATTGGCTTAGGAACAATCGTTTACCTTGCTCGAAAGCTCAAGACAAAAATTAATTATCTAGCAGGAATTTATAACTTTTCTGAGGAGGTAATGCAGCAAAGAATTGGCAGTGCTACTATCTTTTTACAGGGAGGGGGTAATCTTGGAGATTTATGGTGTGACCATCAACAATTTCGAGAAGAAATTATTCAAAAATATCCCGGCCACCGGATTATTATTCTGCCCCAAACTATCTATTTTCAAGAACAATATAATTTACAGAGAGCCGCTAAAATTTTTAATTCTCATCAGGATTTAACTATTTTTGTTCGAGATACCCGGAGTTATAATTTAGCCAATAAGTATTTTTATAACTGCAAAGTATTTCTCTCGCCAGATATGGCATTTATGCTGGCAGATTTGCCCGGTATTGAATATCTACGCTACAATTGGCGACAAAATAAAATTCTTTATCACTGTCGAAATGACAAAGAAATAGTAGAAGATTTGAATTCAAGTATTCTAGATTTACCTAAGGTGGTAGTACAAGATTGGCTGCCCATCGAGGAGAAGTTACTACGATCGCATATCACTCCTAATTCCCCTTGGTATTGGCATTTGCCCGGAACAGTGAGAATCTATCGAGAACTATGGCAACAAAGACTATCTAACCCCATGCGTTGGCTATCTCAAGGAATTTGGGACAGATATAATCCTGATAAATCTTTTGAGGCAACCTTAGATAATGTAGAAAATGCAGGGATGGTACAAATTTCTTGGGACTATTTTTATCGATCAACTTATCAACTTAATCATTATTCTTTAGTTATTACTAATCGTTTACACGGACATATTTTATGTACTTTATTAAAAATTCCCCACATTTTTTTGCCCAATTCCTATGGTAAAAATCAATTATGGTACGAGACTTGGACTAAAGATATTCAGTTTTGTCGTTTTGCCTCTAGTCCAGCTACAATTACCAAAGCCATGAGAGAACTATGCCCCAGATTTCTATAGTTATTCCTGTTTATAACGGTGAGAAAACGATCGAGGAATCGATCGCCTCAGTTTTAGTGCAGACATTTACAGATTTTGAGTTAATTATCATTAATGATGGCTCTCAAGATAATACCCCAAAAATTGTCCAGCAGATTATTCAAGAAACTGCCGATCCTCGGATTAAAATATATTCTTATACCAATGGTGGATTAGCAACTAGTCGTAATCGGGGTATTGCCAAAGCTCAAGGAGAATATATTTCTTTTCTTGATGCTGATGACCTCTGGACAAAAGAAAAATTAGCTAGTCAATACCACGCCCTTCAAACCCATCCCCAAGCCGTTGTTGCCTATAGTGGAACCAACTGGATTGATGAATTTGGCAACGTGATTAAACATGCTTCTCCTCCTAGCTTTAGTGGCAATATTTATAATGTTCTACTATTATTTAATCTTGTGGGTTCAGGCTCTAATATAATAACTAAGCGAGAAGCACTACTAAAAGTAGGGAATTTTGATGAATCCTTAAAAGCCTCCGAAGATTGGGATTTATTAATTAGATTGTCAGCAAAATATGAGTTTGTTGGGGTAGATTCACCGCAGATATTATACAGACAATCTCCTAGTTCCATGTCTAGCAGGCTGAACTATCAGGAGAAGGAAACTATTAAAGTAATTAGGAAAGCCTTTAGACAAGCTCCCCCCCAACTTCAATATCTTAAAAACATCAGTTTAGCTAATACTTATATATATCTAACCTATAAATGTATTGGAGGTTTACCTAGTTTCTGGCAAGGATTAAGAGGTTTACAGCTATTTGTTAAACTACTAATTAATTATCCTACTATTTTGAAATATCGGACTGCCCAGAAAGTATTAACGAGAATTTGTTTAATGATATTTTTATCACCTAAGCAAATAGAAAAGTTATTATATAAATTCCCTAGATTAAATCAAATTGACGATTTTCTCCACTATACCAGAATTAATCCTTAACTAAATTACTTTATTAATTTATGGTCAAAATATCAGTAATCATCCCTACTTATAATAATGAGAGAACTATTCAAGAAACTATTAATTCAGTTTTAGTTCAAACTTTTACTGATTTAGAAATAATTGTAATTAATGATGGATCAAATGATCGCACCGTAGAGATAGTCCAACAAATTTCTGATCCTAGGGTTAGCGTTTATTCCTATTCCAACAGTGGCCCAGCTACTAGCCGTAATCGAGGGATTAGGGAATCTCAAGGGGAGTATTTATCTTTTATTGATGGAGATGATCTATGGACAAAGGATAAGCTAGAGATTCAATATCAAGCATTACAAAATAATCCCCAAGCTGCGGTTGCCTATAGTGGTACAGATTGGATTGATGAACAGGGTAATTTCTTGCGTCATGCCTCGGCTCCGGCGGGGCCTAGTGGAAATATCTATGCCTATGCTTTGTTATACAATTTATTAGGTTCAGGCTCAAACTTTCTAGTCCGTCGAGAAGCATTATTTGCAGTACAGGAATCTGATCAGGATGCCCATAGTTTTTTTGATGAATTTACTAAACCTTCCGAGGATTGGGATTTATGTATCCGCTTAGCTAAAAAGTATGAATTTATTGCTGTTCCTCAAGTACAGATTTTGTATAGGCGATCGCCTAATTCTCTTTCTAGCCAACTTATTCAACAGGAACAGGGAACTACAAGAGCATTAAAAAAAGCCTTTAGTCAAGCTCCATCTAGTTTACAATATTTGAAAAAATCTAGTTTCACGAATATCTATCGCTACCTTACCTATAAATCTTTGGAAGGTATTCCTACCCATCAACGGGGATGGCAAGGTTTAAAAGTATTTATTAAATTATTAATTTATGACATTACCCCTTTAAGACAAAAAGTTACTTGGAAAGTCTTAGCTAGGATATTAATCTTATTATTTTTACCTAATAGCTGGAGATTGATAATCCTAAGTAAATTTAAACAACTATCAAAAATAGAACATTTTCTTAGCTATACTAAAATTCATATTTAGTTTAAATTATTTTGATTCTAACTATGCCTAAAATTTCTGTAATAATTCCTGTTTATAATGGTGAAAAAACTATTCAAGAAACTATAGAATCAGTTTTAGGACAAACTTTTGTTGACTTTGAATTAATTATTATTGATGATGGTTCTAGCGATCGTACCCTAAAGATAATTCAGAAAAATACAGACCCTCGTATCAAGTTATATTCTTATCCTAACAAAGGTTTATCCGTAAGTCGAAATCGGGGAATACAACAATCCCAAGGAGATTATATTTCCTTTATTGATGCCGATGATGTATGGACAAAGAATAAATTAGCCGCCCAATATCAAGCATTGCAAGATACACCCAGTGCTGCCGTTGCCTATAGTGGAACTAGTCGGATTGATGAATATAGTAAAATTTTGTATGATATTCCCTTGGCTAAAATTCGAGGAAAGGTTTATAGTTATCTACTATTGCGAGATATTATTGGTTCTGGTTCTAATCCTTTGATTCAGCGACAGGCTCTATTAGCTACGGGGAATTTTAATGAATCTCTCCAAGCAGCAGAAGATTGGGATATGTGGATTAAATTAAGTGCTAAGTATGAACTTATTGATGTGCCGGAACATCAGGTTTTGTATCGGCGATCGCCCCAATCTATGTCTAGCCAAATTACTCGACAAGAACAGGAAACTCTTAAGGTAATTAACCATGCCTTTACTCTAGCCCCAAAAAATTTACAGTATATTAAAAAATCTAGTTTAATTAATATTTATATCTGTCTTATTTTTAAGTGTTTAGAGGAAGCTCCTAATCGAAAAAGAGGTTGGAAAGGATTAGAATTATTTATAAAATTATTATTATGTACTACAACTCCCCTAAACAAAAAAGTTACATGGAAAGTTCTGGTAAGACTTTTAATTATTTCTATTTTTACTTCTAAATATGCGATCAAAATTCTGAATAGATGGCATCATCTTTATGATGTAAGTAAGTTTTTTGACAATATGATTTATTATCCCTAGCTATGCCTAAAATTTCCGTAATTATTCCTGTTTATAATGGAGCAAAAACCATCAAAAAGACTATAAAATCAGTCTTGGCTCAAACTTTTGAAAATTTTGAGTTAGTTATTATTGATGATGGCTCTAGGGATCAGACTCTACAAGTAATACAGGAAATTAATGATTCTAGAATCCAAGTTTATTCCTATTCTAATGCTGGAGTTTCCCAGGCGCGGAACCAAGGAATTAAACAGGCAAAGGGTGAATATATCTCATTTCTTGATGCCGATGATCTGTGGACACCAGATAAATTAGAATTTCAGTATGAGATATTACAAAATAATTCTCCCGCAAAGATTGCCTATAGTTGGACTGATTGGATTGATGAGGACGATCGCTTCCTCCGCCCGGCTGCACGTTTGAGTTTTGAAGGAAATATTTATGCCAACTTACTAATTATTGATTTTATGGGTTGTGGCTCCAATCCGTTGATTCTTAAGGAATCTCTTCTAGCAGTAGGGGGGTTTGATTCTACTCTCCGGGGAGGAGAAGATTGGGATTTGTGGATTAGATTAGCTGCTAAGTATGAGTTTGTTTGTGTGCGATCGCCCCAGATTCTCTACCGGCAAACTACTACTTCCGTATCTAAAGATATTAGTTTAATGGAAAAAGATTGTCTTAGGGTAATTGATAAATCTTTTCAGGCAACATCAATAGATCTAAAATATCTCAAGTCTTATTCCTTGGGAAATCTTTATAAGGGAATGCTCTATCGTAGTCTGTCAGGGATTCTAGATAGAAATAAAATTATTATCGTGCTAAAATATCTCTACCAATCTATTAAAAACGACCCTAGTTTTATTAGAGCCAAGGTAATTGGAAAAATAGGATTACAAATACTTTTAGTATTGCTACTGCCAAAGAAAATAAATGAAAAGGTATTAAATAAATTTAACTTTCTAAGAAATGTTGATGCTATTCATGGCTATATGCAAATAAATCCCTATACTTAATTTTTATGTTTAATCTTTTACTTCTTTCGCATGGTAGTCGAGATCCTCGTCCTCAAGAAGCAGTGACTAAATTAGCTCAATTACTATTAGATAAATTACCCCATTCTTATATTGGTACAGCGACCCTAGAACTAGGGCAAAAACCCTTGCATGGGCAAATTAAAGACTTTATTGAAAATCTCCCTGATAACTCCCCTCGATCGCTTCATATTTTGCCCCTATTTTTGTTGCCCGGAACCCATGTAATGCAAGATATTCCGGCAGAAATTGACCTTGCTCTGTCTATCATGAATCTCAATTGCCAAATTCAGGTTCTACCCCACTTAGGCAGCCACGGGGGAATGTTTGAGTTGCTATCCCATCAACAACAAGCCTATACTGGAGATAAATTAATAGATGTCTGGATTCTATTAGCCCATGGCAGTAGATACAATCATGCCCACCAATCTATTAAAGAAATAGCTCATCAACTAAATACTATTCCTGCCTATTGGGCAGTTGCTCCTAGCCTAGAAACCCAAGTAGAAATGTTAATTGAACAAGGCTATAACTCCCTAGGAATTCTACCTTATTTCTTATTCTCTGGAGGTATAACTGATGCGATCACTAGAAAAGTTGATGCCTTTCGGGAACAATTTCCCCATGTCCAAATTATCTTAGCGGATCCCTTGGGTACTACTCCTTTGTTGGCAGAAATGGTCTTATCTTTGATCTCAGAAGAACTTACAGAATCTGCCTAGAAAAGGTCTAAAGGGAAGTGACCAAAAGTACCATTGAGTAAGTCATATTCTGAAGATTGACATGATACTAAAACTCCTCGATAAGTACCGGGGTAGGCATCTAGATAGTAAGATTGTTTTTGAGCATTAAACTTAATATAAACTGGGGCAATTTCTACTGTATCGGCTTGAGTTGGCAATTTATAACCCAAGGCTTGAGCATAATTTTTTAGAGCTGCTAACCCAGTCGGAACATCATCGGCACAAATACCCAGATTTTGATGCTCAGCTAACTTAGTTACTAACAATAATGCCTCTTGAACTTCAGCTTTTTCTGAGTCAGAAGTAATCAATTTAGGGGTGATGCAGCTATAACTCTGGAGGATTTTTAGAGCAGAGGCCAAGGAGCGATCGACAGGTTGCAACATAATTTGTTCTTGTCCCCTCTCCCTTAGGGAGAGGGTTAGGGTTAGGGCTTATTTAATTAACCCTAGCATTATTACCACGAGCTTCTGCCACCTTTTTATTGAGAAGTTCCAGAGCTTTAACATATTGAGGATCATCGATCGAGGCGACTTTTTCTCGATCGGTCTGGAGAGTTTTCCGTTGCTCATCGGTGAGGGGAACCACCGCATCAGGGGCAATCCCAGAGTGATTAATATCTCGGCCACTGGGGGTAAGGTACTTAGCAATAGTTACAGCCAAACCGGAACCATCTCCTAAGCCCCGGACTGACTGGACTAAGCCCTTGCCAAAAGTTTGAGTCCCCACGAGCGTTGCCCGTTGGTTATCTTGCAATGCTCCCGAGAGAATTTCGCTAGCACTAGCACTCCCACCATCTACCAGAATAACTAGAGGTTTCTTGGTTAAGGGAGTCTTGTTTGCTTCTTGGCGATCGGTCTCTCCCCGGCGATTGACGGTAGATACGATCGTCCCAGTGTCTAACCACATGCGGGCAATATCAATACTGGCATTGAGCAAACCTCCAGGGTTCGATCGCAGATCCAGCACATAACCATCTACTTTTTGCTTTTCTAATTCCTTCAGGGCATTTTCCATTTCCTCAGAAGCATTAGCACTAAACTGATTCAGGCGGATATAACCTACACTATTATTCCCCTCTATTTTCTTGCTAAACCGGACTGGATGGAGGTCAATCTTGGCCCGGACTAAGCGAAACTCTATCTCCTTGCCTCCCCGTTCGATAGTCAGGGTGATGGGAGTCCCTTCTTCACCCCGAATTAAGCGAATCGCATCATTTACATCCATGCCAGCAGTGGTTTTATCATCAATTTTGACAATAATATCTCGTGCCAAAATCCCCGCCCGTGATGCAGGAGTATCTTCAATAGGGGCAATAACCGTCAGTTTTTTGGTAGCTTCATCTTGAGAAAGTTGAATCCCCACCCCTGTTAATTGGCCAGAGGTATCCATCTGCATATTCCGAAACTGGTTAGGATCCATGAAGCGAGTGTAAGGGTCATCCAGTTTTTTCAGCATTTCCCGGATTGCAGTATAAGCCTGTTCTTTATCTGTATATTCTTTGCTGAGATATTCTTGACGCACCGATCGCCAGTCATTCTGGTTAAAAGTTGCATCTACATAATTACGATCAATGATTTGCCACACTTCATCAATTATTTCCTTAGGGCTATCTTGAAAGAATGCCTGACTCTGAGACAGATGAATCCCCGCACCGGTCACTGCCACAGTGGAAATCAGCATGGCTGTTGCCCCGACTACCAAACCACGTTTTGTAATTGCCATAGTCTTACTCAAGCTTTAAGAAATATCGATAAAAGAGTTATGCCTACTCTAACACAACCAAACTGTAATGATTATCTGTATTCTACTCCAGCAGTCCTAAGTTATTATCCGGTGAATAATTAAAATTTTTGGGAAAATAAATAATGGGAGAACAATACTGGACGTTATCTTGGCAATTTTTAGGTGTAGGGTTACTAGGATTTTTCTTGGCTGCTAGTTTGGGGGCTAACGATGTGGCTAACTCTATGGGAACCTCCGTGGGAACCGGTGCTTTATCTATGAGGCAAGCGCTGATTTTAGCCGGGATATTGGAATTTGCTGGGGCAGTTTTTTTTGGCGATCGAGTTACCCAGACCTTAACTACCCAAGTGGCAGTCCCCGCAGTTTTTGCTACTCAACCGCAAATATTATTACTAGATATGATCGCCGTCCTCCTAGCCGGGGCAGCGTGGTTACAAATTGCCACTAGCTTGGGGCTGCCTGTATCTTCTTCCCATGCCGTGGTCGGGGCGATCGCCGGATTTACTGGGGTAAGCGCAGGATTAGAGTCCATCAATTGGCAGAGTTTAGGAACAATTTCCCTAGTTTGGTTAATCACTCCCGTGGTCAGTGGGGCGATCGCTTTTTTACTGTCCCTAATTATCCGCTATGGAATTCTTCATACTTCTAATCCCCAATTTCAACTACAGGAATGGTTGCCTTGGTTAAGTTTAAGTTTGGCGATCGTCTTTGGCAGTATTGTAGCCCCCGTGGTGAGGGAGCGTTTCTGGGCTACTCAATTAACTGAATTAACTGATCAATTAGGCAATTCGGGAGGAGTTGCTCGTTATGCCCATAATCCAAAAGAGATAATTGCCGCCATTTGTCTACTTGCAGTGGGGATTTTTCTCTATAGTTGCTGGTCTGGTCAAGGATTTAAGGACAGAGCTACTCTAAAAGCTACGGGAGAATTAGAACAACAATTTAGTCGGCTTCAGAGGGTCAGTGCGGGGTTTGTAGCTTTTGCCCACGGAGCTAATGATGTAGGGAATGCGATCGCCCCCCTCGCTATAATTTGGCAGATTTTACAAACTGGTCAAGCTCCTATAAATCCTTTGCCCACTCCCCTGCCCGTATTGATCTTAGGTGGAGCGGGAATCGTTACTGGATTGGGATTATGGGGAAAGAAGGTGATGGGGACAATCGGTCAAGGAATCACACCCCTACAGCCCAGTGGAGGCTTGATCGCCGAATTCGCCACCGCTACTACCGTATTAGTCGCTTCCCGATGGGGATTACCTGTTTCTACTTCCCATGCTTTAGTGGGGGCTGTAGTAGGTATTGGCTTGATTCAGGGACGGCAGGAATTGGATGGAAAAATCATTAAAAATATTGCCCTAGCTTGGTTAGTCACAATTCCCACTACTGCCAGTCTCGCCGCCTTAATTTTTGGGGTATTTATTGGGATATTTAAATATTCTCTGCTCCTCTCCTAATCGCCTCTCACCAGTTAGCAAATATACCGAAAAGAAACTATTTACCTCAAGCGATCGCCCCTACCCTGTCTACCCTGTTTACCCCGTCTAATTTGGGCTTTATCTGGCAAATATTTCTGCCCATAATTATCCCTTTTCTCATCCCGATCTTCTTCTATTTGGCTATCATCATAGCTATTATCGTAATCATCATAGCCATCATTATAGCTATTATCGTAATCATCATATTCTCTATCATTTTGATAGGTATTTCTAGAGGATTTTTGGGGACGTTGACGTGACTTTTCTCTAGGGACATCGCTACCAATCCGCTGACTTAATTTCTCAAAAATTTGCCGTTGTAAATAGGGATAATCACTCACCCAAAGATTACGTTCTGGTAAGT
>JANMHD010000498.1:0-5023 GCA_031374985.1 Coleofasciculaceae cyanobacterium OTE_70_metabat_329
GATTGAGATGATGAAATTGATTAACTTAGACACATTTTGTATCTTTAAGCTGTAACAATTCTAGATACCATAAGTTCGGGATAAGTCAGAATTTGTAGGGTGGGCAATGCCCACCGGATCAAGAATATTTGATAGGAGATGAAAAATTATGAGCCATCAACCTAAACTCAAATAGGTAAACAACGTGAGTTCGGTTTAAGCAAAAGCTCTGACTCTAAACCTAGAGACGTTCCCTGAGCGGACTTGTACTGAGCGTAGTCGAAGTAGTCGAAGGGAACATTTCCGCTACGAATGAAGATAAGCGATCAAAGATTTGTAGTGGGGTTTTGGCTTCGACTACGCTCAGCCAGCGATAATGGTTATGGTTTTCGTAAAATGGTATCAGAGGTATTTCTATATCCTGAACTCACGTTACTTACTCACAGCGAAGAGAATTAAAAACACTAGCAGCGTTTTCTTTGGCTTTTTGGCCATTGGTGAAAATGACAACGACTCTTTCACTATTAGGAAAGGTGACATTAGTAATGTATTGAGTAATCGGGATTGGAGAGGTTTGATTTTCTAGGACTAATTCCCCTTCTTGGATAATTACTGGGACTTCTGTACCACAGAGATTTTTAGTTTCTGTATAAGAAGAAGTAAATTTAATTCGTTGCTCGACCCAATTTTTGTACCAGCCAGTGAAATCCTGTTTAATTTTGCTTCTATTGGTTTCTGGGTTGACAGGAATCCGGGCAATTAATAATCCCACGGAGGGAGGATTAGTTTTACTAGTCACGAAGGCCATACGAATAGCACCGATATTTAAACCGATTTGAGCATTGGAGCCATCGGGGATGGTGTACTTGATCATGCTTTTAGCGATCGCTTCTGCCTTCTGAGTATTTAGGGCATTCCTTGCGGCATGAAATCCAACGTTCAAAAGTGCTGCACTAAAAAGAATCCCGGCAATCCCTACAATCAGTAGTAATTCTGCCAGACTATTATTATATTCGTTGGGTAATTTTGTTTCTAAGTCATCCATAAAGCAGTTATTAGTTACTTGGGCTGAGCAGTTCGGCAGGCTCACTGTAAGATTTATCGAAGTATTAGTTACTCGCTAGAGAATCTTTAGTGTTTATTGTTCACTATTTACTAACTTAAGTTTATCCCTAGGAAGCGATCGAAGGTCCTAGTCCGCCAAAACCAGCGGAGAATAAAGCCCCATTCTAGAGCTACTAACGCTAGAAATAAGTAATCAAACTTACTGAGTAGAGCCAACTCAAAAAAGTTGCGTGCCCCCGGTACTGCCAAGATTACCGCATAAATTCCTATAATCCCCACTGCCATAGCTCCATAGCGCCAATC
Organism: Coleofasciculaceae cyanobacterium OTE_70_metabat_329; assembly: GCA_031374985.1. GTDB lineage: Bacteria > Cyanobacteriota > Cyanobacteriia > Cyanobacteriales > JAAUUE01 > JAAUUE01. Next base: position 1,348 of record JANMHD010000498.1, read on the forward strand.
TCCATTGTAGGGTTCTCCCCCTGCAAAAATCCGTAGGGGCGGCTTCAGAAAACAGACTAAAAGCATCTGGCACAGCAAGATAATCGTGACCAAGGCGCTCCGGGGAACAGAAAGATTTAGTTGGATCGGGTCTACATTGGGGGGCAAATCTAGCACAGCTTTGACGATGTACATGAAATAAACTAACAGAGCTACCAGGGTCAGGGTCAGGGTGGCAGACAGGACAAAGTGGAGTTGCGATCGCACCACACTACCCCGGCTAACTTGGCCGGGTTTTGCCCACAGGGGAATCAACATAGTTGGTAAGCCCACTCCCAAAAGTGCTAAAAGGCTGCTGTGCTTATTGTTCAAGGGGAAACTCTGAGTCACCATGCCGGTGCAGAAAATTAGTAAGGTGAAGACAAGACCCCGGACAATAAAGAGTTTTAGGGCATCTTGCAAGGCATTACGAATCCGCTGCCCTTCAAGAAAAGCTTTAGGCAAAGAACCAAAGGAATCATTAAGTAGGATAATATCCGCTACGCCCCTAGTAGCCTGACTGCCACTTTCCATGGCAATGCCCAGATTAGCTTGTTTGAGGGATAAGACATCATTCACTCCATCCCCAGTCATGGCAACATAGAATCCCTGCTGCCGGAGCTTTTTGACTAGTTGAGCTTTTTGCTCTGGGGTAATTCTGCCGAAGATTGTATTACTCACGGCTGCGGCAGTAAATTGGGATTCATCCATCTGGGCTAGTTGAGTTCCTGAAATTACCTGCTCTCCGGCCTCTAGACCAGCTTGTTTAGCCAGAGCGGCTACGGTTTTTGGGTTATCTCCAGAAATGATTTTTAGTTTAATCCCCGCCCTCGTGAAACTATCTAGGGTTTCTCTGGCGAGGGGGCGCAACTGGTCACTAAAACTAAGAATAGCGATCGCCTTTAAATCTCCGAGTAAAGCAGGGGGATGATTATCGTCGGGAGGTGAAATTTCTTGGGGGCTATGGGAAAATAGCACCACTCGTAAACCCTGATCCGCTTGCATTTGAATATATTCCTGCATTTCCGGGGTAATTTGTACCACGGTGCCTAAAATCTCCGGTGCACCCAAAACGTAGGTTCCCTGATCAACAAAAGCGATCGCACTCCACTTCCGAGCAGAGGAAAAAGGCACTTCGGCACTCACAGTTTTTTCTTGGCCGGGGCAGGACTGAGCGATCGCTTCACTAGTTTTATTTCCTGCCTTGGTATTGGTGGCATAATCTCCTAAAATCTTCTCGACTTCACTAGTAGTCAGTCCTAAGGGATAGATAGTTTGGAGACTAATCTGGTTAGTAGTCAGGGTTCCGGTTTTATCCATGCAGAGAATATCTACATTACTTAAGGATTCCACCGCATTGACTTGTTGGATGAGGACATTCTGCCCCGCCATCCGCACTGCTCCCGTACCGTAGGCGAGGGTAATAGCGATGTATAGACCCACGGGAACCAAGCCGAGAATTACTGCGGCAATCAATACCCCATCGGTGATGGAGAGCGATCGACTAAACATACTAATCACTAACAAGATCAATAGAAAGCAGGCGATTAATAAAAATACCCGAATAATGGTATTAATTTCCTGTTGCAAGGGAGTCGAGTTTTGCCGGTAAGCCTTCGCACTAGCCATGACCTGATAGGCAGTGGTATCTTTACCCACTTTCTCTGCCTTATAATTTGCTGTCCCGGTGACACAAAAGCTCCCGGAAAAAACCTCATCCCCCGCAACTTTGGGGATCAGATCTGATTCCCCTGTCAGCAAAGATTCATCCATTTCAATCCTGCCTGTACCCACGACCACCCCATCTACCACCAATTGATCTCCCGGACGAATGACTAGTAGATCCCCTAGAACTACTTCCCCCTGATCGATAACCTTCTCTTGAATATCCCGCAGTACGGTGACATGGGGGCGCTTGAGGAGGGCAATTTTATCTAATTTTTGCTTTGCCCAGATTTCCTGAAAGATACTAATTATTACACTACCAAAGATAACCACAACCACCAAAAAGGCATCCCCCGATCGCCCCAGTAGGATCATCACCACAGTAATGGCAAAAAATACCATATTAATAAAGGTAAAGAGGTTTTGTTGGAGGATTTGTAAGTACGATCGCCCAGTCTGCAATTCGACATTATTGCCCCGGCCTGCCGCCCGGATTGCGATCGCTGCTTCTTCGCTTAAGCCTTTTTGGCTATCTAGGCTATTTATTTTTTGATTATCTTTTTGAATCATAAAATCTGGGAAGCTCTAATTTGGTTCTAATTTAATGGAGGTTGCCTTATTATATCAATCAAGTCTATAGTGATCCTAAATAATTTCACCTACCTTCGGCGGGTAAGATTATCTGCTAAAAGTAAGGTGATTTAGCGTAAATTTTAGGCCGCCTATAGATTATTTAATTATTATTATTTAATTTCAAAAATAAGAAGAAAAATCAATAAGGCTTATAGAAGTTTCACCTTAGAAAAAGCCCAAAAACCTTTCTTATATTATTTTCAAAAAAGCTATGCCGAGAATTTTTGATAATATTGATTTGAATTTATTGCCCATTCTACAACAGACCTTAGAATCATCCTATCGGGCAGATTTTTGTGTAGGCTATTTTAATTTGCGGGGCTGGCGACATATTGCGGATAAGATCGATCGCTACACTGGGGGGCTAGGGAATTGCTGTCGGCTAATTATTGGAATGCCTATTGATTCTCGCCATGAAATTAATGCTATTTATAATATGCGTTCCCAACCTCGTAACTATGGAGATTTAGGAGAAATATTTATTGAGAAAGAAACCGCCCTCAAAAGAAAGCAAAGTATGGCGCAGGAATTACGAACCCAACTCACAAGGGGATTTCCTACCAACGAAGATGAGGCGGGTTTACAACAATTAAGTAGACAAATTATAGAAGGAAAACTAAAAATCAAACTGTTTACTGCCTACCCTCTCCATGCCAAACTTTACCTTGCCTATCATAATGAGCGTATTTATCCAAATGGCCCTAGAACTGGGTTTTTAGGTAGTAGTAACTTAACAGTTTCTGGGCTGCAAAAGCAGGGAGAATTAAATATTGATGTCTTAGATCATGATGCTACTAGAAAATTAGAAAAGTGGTTTCAAGACCGTTGGAATGAATTTGGTTGTGAAGATATTTCCCAAGAAGTAGTAGAAGTAATCAGGCATAGTTGGGCAAGAACAGAATTAATTCCTCCCTATCATATTTATCTCAAAATTGCCTATCATCTATCCTACGAAGCGATCGCAGGCAGTAAGGAATTTACGATCCCGGCAGAGTTTGCTGACATTTTATTTGATTTCCAGAAAGCGGCAGTGCAGTTGGCGGCGCGCCATGTGACCCGGCGGGGTGGCGTGGTAGTGGGAGATGTGGTGGGTTTGGGAAAAACCATGGTCGGGGCGGCGTTGATGAAAATTTTTGATGATGATTATCATTTGAGTACTTTGATTATCTGCCCCAAGAACTTAGTAAATATGTGGCAGAGTTATGTCGATCGCTATCGGATTCGAGCATTAGTAATGTCTATTAGCAAAGTCCAGAAAGAATTACCAAATTTACAACATAGCTATCGATTAATTTTAATTGATGAAAGTCATAATCTCCGCAATCGAGGGGGGAAAAGATATCGAGCGATCGCCGATTAT
>JANMHD010000357.1:0-3088 GCA_031374985.1 Coleofasciculaceae cyanobacterium OTE_70_metabat_329
TTCCTGCCGGATAGTTAATTCCCGCATCGGTGAAGTGGGCATTAATTAAGGGGTGCTTTTGCAGAGTGATAGCCACAGCCTTTGCTAATAAGGCGGTCATGGTCACACCCTTAGATTTTAGCTGTTTTGCTAGCTTATCCAAACCATCCGTAGTAATGGTGTAGCCGACTCGGTAGCTAGGAATAGTTAGACTAGCCATCATGTTCCGGTTGACGGCATTTTGTAGGGTGGTCAGGGGAACCACTTGACCGGGGGCGATCGAAACTGCGGTTGCCGCGATCGTAGTAGGAGTGGTTGCCACAACCGCCGCAGGAGTGGCAGGAACAGGATTGGAGGCTACTTGGGTTGCAACCGGAGTCTTACCCATCAATACTTCTACGTCTTCAGCGATGATTCTGCCGTGGGGTCCACTGCCCCGCACATTGCTCAGGTCTACTTTATTATCCTTGGCCAACTTTCTGGCACGGGGAGAAATAACGCTTCTGCCATTGCGTTTGCTGGGACTGTCGGCGATGGGGGCAGCTTTAGCAGCTATGGGTTCTGGAGCAGATGGGGCATTAGTGGAGGCGGCTTTACTGGCGGGGACAGCCTTGGCTGTAGTGGTGGCTTGGGCTTGAGCAATTTCGGCTTCGGTTTCGGCAACTAGAGCGATTGCCGCCCCAACTGGAGCACTTTCTCCGGCCAGAACAATAATATTTGCCAGATAGCCAGCATAGAAAGATTCCACGTCCATGTCCGCCTTATCTGACTCCACCACAACTACGGTTTCTCCTTTCTCCACTTTGTCACCGGGAGCTTTAACCCAAGAGACAATTTTTCCTTCGGTCATGGTGGAACTGAGAGCGGGCATAAATACTTCGTGGATCATGGGTCTAAATTTTAGGTAGGGATAATGCTCTTGGTTGTTTGCAATCAGCTTGACTATTCTACCCTGTTCTTTGTCTGTAGTGAACTACCCAATGCTCATTACTAGGCGATCGCAATTCATAACTCAACTTTTCTAGAACCTTGACAAACTGTTAAGTCCACACCAATCAAAGCTTACGCCAATAATCACCTTGCATGATTTAGTGTCTATATATCTAAAAGTTTTGCTAGTGTTCTACACCTAGCATCTAGCAATTAGCTATATACACTAGTTCTATTTTAGATAATTTGCTTGACAAATTATATATTCCCACCCTAGACTATTGACTAAATATTCAGCTAGTCAGGGTATATTTTCATGGGTAAAGACAGGGGGCACAGTTTGAGATATCAGGGTGGATATACTCTGTTGGAAGTGTTGATAGTTCTGGTGATCTTAGGAATATTGATAGCGATCGCTGCTCCCGGTTGGTTAGGTTTTGTCCAACAAAGACAACTAAAAACTGCCCAAGATCAAATTCAAAGGGCAATATATGAAGCTATTAGCAGTGCCAAGAAGGATAAATTAACTTATCAAGTGAGCTTTCGAGAAAGTAATTCTAGGCTCCAGTACGCAATTCATCTTAGTAGTACTCCCTCCCAAACTGCTTTCTGGCAGAGCTTTACAGAGCAAGTCCAAATTGACAAAGAGAATACTACTTTTCTATGGGATGGCAAAAGCAATATCTGGCGGGTTCAATACAACTATAAAGGGAATACAAATGGTCAAATTGGGAAAATCACATTAATGGCTAAAACTAGCGGTAGCAGTAAATATTGTGTCATATCTAGTACCTTAATAGGTAATACTCGATTAGATAGAGACAAAGATTGCCTTAAAAAATAATATTAACTATATTAATTAATGCTATCTTGATAGCGATCTTAAACTAATTGATATGGATAAACAAAATTATTGGCTGATGAAATCGGAGCCTACAACCTATAGCATTTCTCACCTCCAAAAGGATCAGGTGACTATCTGGGATGGGGTGCGTAACTATCAAGCCCGCAATTTTCTCCGGCAAATGTATATTGGCGATCGAGTTTTTTTCTATCATTCTAATGCCGAATTAATAGGAATTGTAGGTTTAGCTGAAGTGGTAGCTACAGGGATTGATGACCCGACTCAGTTTGACCCCCAGAGCAAATATTACGATCCCAAATCTTCCCCCGCTGCCCCCCGCTGGCAGACTGTTAAGATCAAATTTTTAGAAATATTCCCCCAAATGATAAGTTTGGCAACCCTCAAGCAAGAATTTACTCCAGAGGAATTAGGGGTAGTAAAGACAGGAAATAGATTGTCAGTGATGCCTGTATCTATTGCCAGCGCTGAGAAAATTAAAGCCCTAGGATTGAGATAGTTATTTGGAAAAACTCCTAGACTAAGATTAGAATAGATATTTGGTACGGGCGCAAGGCCTTGCACTCTTGCCCCCAGTAATCGATAGCAGAATTTCTCAAGTACCGTGGCGATAAAAATCAGGGGTAATAGTAGAGGTGATTAGGATGTTTAGTCAGCCGAAAAATCGAACTTTGGCAGCAATGTTAGCTCTGAGTGGGGTGCTGATTCCTATCTCCGGGTTGCATAAATTTTACTTAGGGCAGCCCGGTTGGGGATTGTTATATTTGCTATTGTCTTGGACTCCTATCCCGAAGGTGGCTAGTGCGATCGAGGCAGTCTGGTATTTAGCTCAAGATGGTGAGCAGTTTGATCGCTCCTTTAATTTCGGGATTCAGCAACAATCTTCTGTGGTTCCCCAGAATGTGGAAAGTATTGCTGAGGCTTTACGACAATTAGATAGTCTACGCTCAGAAGGTTTAGTTTCTGTGTATGATTTTGAACAAAAACGACGGCAATTATTAGATCGGATTGGTTAGATTAAATCAGTTATACTTAATTAGTTATACTATGTTAGTTAAACCGGACTGTAGATTAAATTAAGTATGGCAATCTTTCCCCTTTGGCAATCAAAACGCCGTATCCTTGAGGATGCTTATTACCGCCTGAAATCTTTACAAGAGGTAGCGATCGCAGCCCAACTAGGGCGGAAAGTTGATGTCAATCGAGCCACAGTGGATGATTGGTTAAGATTACCGGGAATTTCGATTCATCAAGCTAGATCACTAGTCCAACTCAGCCAGCAGGGAGTACATTTTTATTGTATTGAAGATATGGCAG
>JANMHD010000508.1:0-3455 GCA_031374985.1 Coleofasciculaceae cyanobacterium OTE_70_metabat_329
GTGCAAGTTTTAGATCGATCGCTAAATTTAGTAGCATTTATCCCCCACGGTCATTGTTACCTTTGGCAACCGGGTCTAGTCTGGCTCCACAATGCCTCCGACTCGATCATTGCGCTGTCCTACTATTCGATTCCCGGAACCCTAATTTATTTTGTCAAAAAGCGGCAAGATTTACCTTTTGATTGGGTATTTCTCCTGTTTGGAGCCTTTATCATTCTTTGTGGCTCTGGTCACTTGATGGAAATTTGGACACTTTGGCATCCTGATTACTGGCAGGAAGGAATATTAAAAGCATTAACAGCATTGGTGTCTGTAGGAACGGCTATAGCGTTAGTCCCCCTAGTTCCCAAGGCTCTAGCTCTACCTAGTCCAGCACAATTGGAAGTGGCCAATCAGGCTTTAGCTGCGGAAATTGGAGAGCGAAAAAAAGCCGAGGAATTTGTCCGTAAGTTGAATATCATCTTGGAAGAACGAGTCAAGGAGCGTACCCAAGAATTAGCGATCGCCAACAGCGAACTCCTAGCCGAAATTACTGAGCGCAAACAAGCACAAACTACTCTCCAAGCCTACACTGTAAGACTAGAGAAGAGCAACCAAGATCTGCAAGATTTTGCCTTTGTTGCCTCCCATGATTTGCAGGAACCTTTACGAAAAATTCAGGCTTTTAGCGATCGATTACAATCTAAATTTGGTGATAAATTAGGCGACCAGGGCAAAGATTTTTTGAACCGGATGCAGAGTGCTGCCAAGAGAATGCAAATTTTAATTGAAGACCTCCTTTCTTTCTCTCGTGTCACAAGTAAAGCCCAACCCTTTGCTCCCGTAGATTTAGCAAACATTGTGACAGGAGTTTTGTCAGATTTGGAAACTCGAATTGATCGTACCCAAGGACAAGTTACTCTTATCAACAAGTTATCTAATGGTGAATTATCTGAGGATGAATTACCGACTATCAATGCGGACTCTTCCCAACTAAGACAACTATTTCAAAATTTAATTAGCAATGCCTTAAAGTTTCATCAACCGGGCATACCTCCAGAAGTGGTAATTTCGGCTCAGGTAATGAGCAACGGTTACTGTGAAATTAGAGTAGCAGATAATGGCATTGGCTTTGAGGAGAAATATATCGATCGTATCTTTACTGTTTTCCAGCGCCTCCACACCCGCACCGAATACGAAGGTACAGGCATTGGTTTAGCAATTTGTCGCAAGATAGTTGAGGGTCATAATGGTACAATTACAGCTACTAGTACTCCCGGTAAAGGGTCAACTTTTATTATACTTTTACCCTCCTATCAACCCTAACAACATCCATATTTTAATTTCTCCTTTAATTCCACTAGGTCAAAATAATGCTAGATACGACTCCAGAAAAGAAAGTATGTACAATCTTAGTTGCTGATGATGACCCAGATGATCGCCTACTTTTAGAAGATGCTTTAATAGAAACCAACTTAGCAGAAAGCCTTTATTTTGTTGAAGATGGTGAAGAATTAATGGACTATTTATTAGATCGTAAAAAATATACTACTCCCAGTAATTGTCCTCGTCCAGATTTAATTTTATTAGATTTGAATATGCCAAAAAAAGATGGCCGTGAGGCATTGAAGGAAATTAAGTTGAATCCTCAGTTACGACAAATTCCTATTGTTGTTCTCACTACCTCCAAAGCCGAAGAAGACATTCTTCGTACCTATGAATCAGGAGTTAATTCTTTTATTAGTAAGCCAGTTTCCTATGAAGGATTAGTAGAATTAGTCAGGAAATTAGGAGTGTATTGGTTTGAGACTGTAAGATTACCTCTTTCTAAATAAAACTTTTAATTCAATACTAAGCTTTCTACAAAACACCCTATTATTGAATAATAAAGACCCCATGTATAGTAAAAATTTAGATACTAAATTAACTAATTTATCTCCTTCTATGTATAGTAGCTCACTAATTAAAGTCCTATTAGTTGAAGATGATGAAGATGACTGCTTAATTACACGAGAATTACTCGCAGAAATTAGCCATATTAAGTATGAGCTAGAATGGGTTTCTACCTCTGAAGATGCGTTAGAAGCGATCGCTAGTAATCGTCATGACGTGATTTTAGTTGATTTCTATTTGGGCAAATCTACGGGGCTAGAAATATTACAAACTGCTCTAGAAAGGGGTTGTAAAACTCCAATTATCATGCTTACAGGATTGGGCGATCGAGATGTAGACAATCAAGCTATTCAAGCCGGAGCTTCTGATTATTTGGTCAAAGATCAACTTAACCCCCAGCTACTGGAGCGATCGATCCGCCATTCTATGGAACGCAAGCGCATAGAAGAAGCACTCAAGGAAAGTGAAGCCAGATTCCGGGCTTTAGCTGAAAGGGAAGCACTCTTAAATCATTTATCTAAACAGATTCGTAACTCCTTAGAATTATCAGCGATTCTTAACACTGCTGTATCAGCAATCCGTACTTTATTAGATATTGATCGTTGCCAATTTATCTGGTGCAAAAACTATAATTATAATAATGATGATCTTTCTCTTGAGTTAGTTTGTCAAGCCTGTGAACCGAAAATTCAAGTAAGTACTTGTTTCACTAGTAATGATGTAGAAACTATTGCTTTAACTAAAATTGTGCGGCAATTAAATTTACAAGAAGGTTCTATTTTTAATATTGATCTCAACTCAGAAATATGGGATTCCCTCGCAGTTCTGAATTTTCCTTTTATGCTAATTGTTCCTGTTCGTACCTCTGGGGATAGGATGGGTATTTTAGTCTGTGAACGCTGGCTAGATCTTCCTGCCACTACTGCCTATAAATGGGATCAGGACTTGACTAAATTACTCATGGCGATCGCCGATCAAATTGCTATTGCCATTGGGCAGGCAGAACTTTATGAAAGTACTCGCATTGCTAAGGAACAATCTGATCGATTATTACTGAATATTTTACCTAACACGGTAGCTGAATATCTGAAGAATAATGATGAAATTATTACTTATAACTTTAAGGAAGTAACGGTACTTTTTGCGGATATTGTCAACTTTACAGAGTTTTGTCCCCGTGTTTCTGCTTCAGAAATGGTGCGGTTACTAAACTTAATTTTCTCTACTTTTGATGCTTTAGCAGAGAAATACAATTTAGAAAAAATTAAACCTATTGGTGATGCCTATATGGTGGTAGGGGGAGTACCTTTACCTAAAATAGATCATGCCCAAGCGATCGCTGCTATGGCCCTAGAAATGCAGCAGGAAATTACTAAGTTCTATCGAGATGAGGGTCAGCCCTTCGCCCTACGAATTGGGATTAGTACAGGATCGGAAGTGGCGGGAGTAATTGGTACTAAAAGATTTATCTATGATCTCTGGGGAGATACTGTGAATGTGGCTAGTCGTATGGAAGCCCAAGGAGAACCGGGGAGGATTCAGGTGACATCTGCCACTTATGAGTGCTTAAAATCTCAATTTGT
>JANMHD010000558.1:0-2280 GCA_031374985.1 Coleofasciculaceae cyanobacterium OTE_70_metabat_329
AAAAACGCTTAGATTTAGAGGTTGATCCTGTGCCGGATTTAGCTATTGAAGTTGATCTCACTTCCCAAACTAAATTGAGTGCCTACGAGGCTTTAGGTGTGGCAGAGATTTGGCGATTAAAAGATAATAAGTTAGAAATAAATCTATTGCAGAATGGAAAATATATTAGTTCTCCCACTAGCCAAATTTTTCCCTTATTTCCCGTTATTGAAGGGTTCTCACTATTCCTCGATCGCAGTGCCGAGTTACCCATGAGTGCCTTACGCCGAGAGTTTCGCCAATGGGTGCAAACTAAAGTTTAATCTATCAGAAAAATTACCAGACTCCCAAGCCCAACTATTACTGGGGAGACAACCGGAGAATAGTATCTGCCCCCCGATTACCACTGCCATAGCCGTCACCATTAGAAGTGGAAACATAGACATAACCATCTACCACCGCCACAGCCCTAAGCCTGCCGTACTCATTACTCAAAAGATTTTCTACCTCCATAATTTGTCTGCCATTAATAGTAAATCTTTGCAGAGATTGTCCCCGCAGATTGGCCACAAAAAGATTACCCTGCCATTGGGGGAAGCGATCGCCCGTATAAAAAGCTGCCCCACCGGGGGCTGTAGCCGGGGTAAATTGCTTCAGAGGAGATTCTAGTCCGGGTTGAGTCATGGAGTGATGAATTCTTGGCCAGCCATAGTTTTTTCCGGCTTCAATAATGTTGATCTCATCCCCGCCCCCCGGTCGATCGTTCCCCGAAGGTCCATGTTCAGCCTGCCAGATTAATCCAGTGACCGGTTGGAAGGCCATAGCTTGAGTGTTGCGATTGCCGTAGCTAAAAATTTCTGGTTTTGCTCCCGCCCTACCTACAAAAGGATTATCCGCCGGAATTGTCCCATCTTCTTGCAGGCGTAAAGTCTTGCCATTCACAGTGCCTAAATCTTGGGCTTTATCCCACTTTCCCCTCTCGCCTAGAGTGATATAAAGTTTTCGATCTTGACCAAAGCCAATCCGAGAGCCAAAATGCTTCGTGCTATCTACCGGATCGGCACTAAAAATCTGGCGATCGAGCATCAACCCCGTCCCCGTATCTCGAAACCGAGAAACTCTTGTGTGCATTGCCCCATTGGTTTCAACAGTATAAGCAAGATAAATTAGCTTATTACTAGCATAATCAGGATGAAGAGCCATATCAAGTAATCCGCCTTGTCCCTTGGAGCTGAAGTTTTCGAGGGTGACAGGGTAGGGTGTCGGGTCTAACTGTTGGTTCAACAAGAGGCGAATTCTTCCTGCTCGCTCCAAAATAAAAATCCGACCATCGGAAGTGGGTTCTATATCCCAAGGGACTTCCAGACCAGTGGCGATCGTTTCTACCTTGAATTTGACTGGAGTAGTGGATTTTTCTGAGGGGAGAGGATTAGTTGCAGAATTGGAGTTAGTCGGTTGAGCAGTTTGCAAAGAAGGAGTTTGCTCTCTAGGGACTTGGGTAGTAGATACACTCTGTTGACAAGCAGCGGTTATGGTGACTAACCCTAAGAGAGCTAAGGAAAAGTTGAGTTTAGATTGAAAGATAGTAGGCATATTTGTGATGAGCTAAATAAATCCTTCCATTAATTCTAGCAATTCTAAGAGGATGTCTGAGAAGTATCTGGCGGTTGAAACCGCGACTATAAGAACAAAGTCCGCCGTCGCGGACTAAGAGAAATTTAGGATTTTCTGCAACCTGCATAGGCAGGTTTTGCTCCTGTAGCTGCGACTTTAGTCGCCAAGCTACCTTTTCAGACATCCTCTTAGAGCCGATCGGCTTAACGGTGAGAGGAATTTTGACTAGTAAATAAATTGAGCGATCGCAAATCCCTGAAATAGAAACTCTTAAGGGCGAATTTAGAAATCCCCTGTTAGATTGTCTTAGCAATTAATGGTGGGCATATGTCAAAATAGCGATCGTCAAGATGTAGTGATGAAAAATCAATCAGGTGAACTCATGGAAATTGGTGTCCCCAAGGAAATTAAGGATCAGGAATTTCGAGTTGGTTTAGCTCCTAGTAGTGTCCGAGTATTGCACGAGGCTGGTCATCGGGTATTAGTAGAGACTGGGGCTGGTGTGGGGGCTGGTTTTGCTGATGAGGACTATCAACAGGTCGGGGCAGAAATTGTGGCTACAGCACCTCAGGCTTGGGATCAAGAACTAGTGATCAAAGTTAAGGAACCCCAAGTTTCAGAGTACGGGCTGCTACGCAAAGATCAGATACTTTTTACCTATCTCCACCTAGCGGCCGATCGCACCCT
>JANMHD010000562.1:0-3536 GCA_031374985.1 Coleofasciculaceae cyanobacterium OTE_70_metabat_329
CCCTTAGGAGTCCGAGCAGCGGGGGGATTGTTGGAATATTTAGAAGATACCCAAAAAGAACGGCAGTTACCCTTGCAATTATTACGGACTTATACGATCGCTGATTTTCTGGTTCTTGATCATCAAAGCCGTCGTAATTTAGAAATTACCCAAACCGTGCGGGATGGCAGTCATCATGGTTCTTTATTGTGGGCGCTCGATCGAACTAGTACTGCTATGGGTGGCCGGGCTCTACGGCGCTGGCTGTTGCAACCCTTATTAGACCCCAAAGGGATTAGAGCAAGGCAGGAAACCATTCAAGAATTAGTCCATAATCATGGACTTAGGAAAGATTTATCTAGCCTCTTTAAGCAAGTTTATGACTTAGAAAGATTAGCCGGTCGCTGTGGTTCTGGAGTTGCTAATGCTAGGGATTTAATTGCCTTATCAGATTCTTTATTGCAGTTACCAATCCTTGCAGAATTAGTTGTAGAAGGAAAAGCTCCTTACCTAAAAGCAGTGCGAAAAGTCCCCCAAGAATTAGAAATTTTAGGGCAACTAATTCGAGATACTCTCATCCCTACTCCCCCTTTATATCTCCAAGAAGGAGGGTTAATTAAAAATGAAGTTAATCTGCAATTAGATGAGATGCGAGATATCGCTCAGGATGATCAAAAATGGCTGGCAGATTTAGAAATTAGGGAGAAAGTAAGGACGGGTATTCCTAACTTAAAAGTTGGCTATAATAAAGCCTTTGGTTACTATATTTCTATCTCTCGTAGTAAGGCTGATCAAGTTCCTGATGATTATATTAGAAAGCAAACTTTAACTAATGAAGAGCGCTATATTACTCCAGAACTAAAGGAGCGAGAAAATCGGATTCTCACCGCTAAAGAAGACTTGAATCGTTTGGAGTATGAGATATTTACAGAACTCCGGGAGCAAGCAGGAAGCAATGCAGAGGAAATTCGCCGGATTGCTAGGGCTGTGGCAGCGGTGGACGTACTATGTGGGTTGGCAGAAGTAGCAGTCCAAGAGGGTTATTGTTGTCCAGAGATCGTGGATTCTAGAGAAATTACTATCACTGCCGGGCGGCATCCAGTGGTAGAGCAATCTTTACCTGCGGGATTTTTTGTGCCTAACTCGACTAACTTAGGGGCAATTTCTCTAGAGGAAGATTCTCTAGATGATTATCCAGATTTAGTAATTTTGACTGGGCCGAATGCCAGTGGCAAAAGTTGTTATTTACGGCAGGTGGGTTTGATTCAATTAATGGCACAAACAGGGAGTTTTGTACCGGGTAAATTAGTTAGATTGGGGGTGTGCGATCGCATCTTTACGCGGGTCGGGGCAGTGGATGATTTGGCCACAGGGCAATCTACTTTTATGGTAGAGATGAATGAAACGGCTAATATTCTAAATCATGCTACTAGTAAATCTCTGGTTTTATTAGATGAAATTGGTAGAGGCACTGCTACCTTTGATGGGCTTTCTATTGCTTGGGCTGTGGCAGAATACTTAGCAGAAACTATCCGAGCCAGAACTATTTTTGCCACCCATTACCATGAATTAAATGAATTAGCTGGATTATTAGACAATGTGGCTAACTACCAAGTTACAGTTAAAGAATTGCCAGATCAAATTATTTTTCTCCATCAAGTCCAACCCGGTGGAGCGGATAAATCCTACGGGATTGAAGCAGGCAGATTAGCTGGTTTGCCAACAACGGTAATTACTCGGGCCCGGCAAGTTATGAGCCAAATTGAAAAGCACAGCAAGATTGCTACAGGTTTACGTAAAGGGATTAAATCTAAGCCAAAGATAGCTGAGGAAGATCCAGACCAACTGGATATTTTCTAGTTTGTAGTCCAGCTTTTGCTACATTAGGAAGGAAGTCTAAGATTTTTAGGTATGGGGCTATGCAGGATCAGGATCATTGGCGAAATAAAGATCCATTGTGGGAAACAGCCTTAGGAGTTATTTCTACTCGGAGTTTTCCAGCAATTATTGACACTGCTGATGTGATGCTCAAAGCCTCTGGGGTGCGCTTGATTGGCTATGAAAAAGTTGGCAGTGGTTATGTAAGTGCGATCGTTCGGGGGAAGATGGCCGAAGTTCGCTTGGCTATTCAAATTGGTGCGGAGGAAGCCCAACGATCGGGGCAATTAGTTTCCTCTATTTTGCTGCCCCGTCCCCATCCGAATATGGAATATATCTTCCCCTTTAGCTCCCGGCTCCTGAGGCTGATGGAAGGAGAGCGGGATCAACGCCATAGTAGTCAGGCGTTGGGTTTTTTAGAAACTAGGGGCTTCCCAGCTATGGTAGGGGCCGCCGATGCCATGCTGAAGTCTGCCAATGTGGAATTAATTAGCTATGAGACTATTGGGGATGGCTTGTGTACTGCCATTATTCAAGGTTCGGTGACAAATGTGGCTGTAGCGATCGAGGCGGGGATTGCGGAAGCTCTACGCCGGGGTTGGGAGTTGAATGCCGTAACGGTGATTCCTCGTCCCCTTGATGATTTGGTGAAGACCCTGCCAACTATATTGGTGGAAGAAGAACCGGAACCCCTGAGAATGCCGATTAATATCAAGGAAGTTGAGAAACAGCTAGTTGAAATTGAAATCAACGAAGTAGAAAAACAACTAGTTGAAATTGAAATCAACGAGGTAGAAAAGGAACTAATTGAGTTGCCAAATTTAGCTGATATCCCGACTCCGCTTAGTATTGATTTGCCTGAGCGGGGAGAATAGGAGGTAAAGAAGGTAAAGAAGGTAAAGAATATTTATGAAAAATTCCTTAAGAAACAAATTGAAGTAATATCTAAAATTAATACTCATTCCTCAGGGAAGAGTAACTTTTTGTAAATGTTTTTACTCATTTTTACGTAAGGAGAAAATAAATTGAATTACTCTACTTTATTAATGGCGATCGCTATCCCCGATTTTTCTTGGACTCCTACTACTGGCATAGTTATGATTGTCTGTAATATTTTGGCGATCGCTTTTGGCAAACTAACCATGAAAGACTACGGCAAAGGCCCTGCCATGCCAAATTCTGCTCTATTTGGAGGCTTTGGTTTGCCTGCTGTCCTTGCTACCACAAGTTTTGGGCATATTTTGGGCATAGGAGCAATTACAGGTCTTCACAACTTAGGTATTTTGTAGATAAATCTGTTATTAGAATCTAGAACCCCCTAAATCCCCCTTCCAAGGGGGACTTTGACATTTTCTTGCACCCCTACTCAGGCTAAAATATTTAAATTAAAAATCGGCATTTTCAGGGAAACGAGGAAAAGGAATTACATCCCGGATATTACCCATCCCGGTCATGAATTGGACTAAGCGCTCGAAGCCTAAGCCAAAACCTGCGTGGGGAACTGTCCCGTAGCGGCGTAGATCTAGATACCACCATAGGTCTGCCGGATCCATGCCCTGTTGAATAATCCGTCTTTCTAATATATCTAGCCTTTCTTCCCGTTGGGAACCACCGATGATTTCCCCAATATTGGGAGCCAATACATCCATCGCTGCTACGGTTTTTTCATCTTCATCTAG
>JANMHD010000563.1:0-7870 GCA_031374985.1 Coleofasciculaceae cyanobacterium OTE_70_metabat_329
GGTGAAGCATTACCCAAGTTAAAATCTATAAATTGCCGAGTCATGCTCCCAGCCAAATTACTAGTAAATCTAATTATTCTAGAGGTTAGCCCAAGATTATCAACATCTCGTCGCCATGCGATCGCTTGAGCAGCAGAGCTAAGATTAAAATAAATAGTAATTACCCAAGGAATTAGAGCTATTAAACTTAAACCAACAGCAAAAAGATAAGATTTGCCAATTTTACTCCAGTACAATCCTGTTTTGATTGTTACAAATACACTATGGGCAATAATTACTAGGAATGTCAATAATTGCGTATATAAACCCAGAGTTAAGCCCAAACTATAAAGCAACCAGCTATTAATTGTTCCTAACCTAATAGCTCGCATTAGACAAGTACTAGAAAAAAGAATTGTGGCTACCCATAGTCCGTATGGTCTGGCTTCTTGGGCATAAATTAATTGATAAGGAGAAGTGGCAAGTAAGGCTATGCCTAGCCAGCTAGCAGTATTTTTCTCGGCTACAGGTAAAGAAAAACATAATTCCTGCATTAACCAATAAATCAAGGGAAAACTTAAGAGACTAAGAAGGGCTGAGAGACTTCTGACTGCCATAATAGAACTGCCCCAAAGTTGCGCCCAGAGTCTGACGAGGGAAAAATATAAAGGCGGTAATTGTGCTTCCTCTACGGCGAGGCCTTTAATTGTATCTATTAGGTGGCGATCGCTATTTAGTTGTTGATATTTTAGAAAATCTTGGGGTGTTAATAAAGGTTTTGTACTTAGATCAGCCACCATTTCTGTTGTGGTATAACCGGCTAATCGTAAGGAAGTATAAGCCTCATCATACCAATACAATTTAGTATTCAGGTTACTAAAACGAAAGATAATACTAATAACAACTAAGCTAAGAGCAATTCGCTGCCAAAAAATATTCGGTGTAAGATTTCTCATTTTTTATTAATATTTTAATGATTTATACCCTATTTTGCTATTATCCACATTTGTTATAGTACAGATTGTCATTTATTCTTAGGAGATTAATTTCCCTATAGACTAGCATATATAGTCAGAAATTGAGTAGTATAGGGTAATATCAAGAGTCTCTCAAATTAACCAGAGTTTATACAACCAAGACTATTACCTTTGGTTGCAGACCACTATTAAGCAAACTCCCAAAGGTAATTTTACTGCTGTTGATTTAGAAAATTTATTAGAAGAATTAGAAACTAGATGAATATTATCAAGAAGCAAGAAAAGAAGCAGTCGATCGCTGCCAACTTTTCCTTAAAATATTCCCCCTTATCCCCATTGATTCTTTAGAGAAAATCTTAGATGAAAATTGGTTTCTCCATTAATCTTTTAGATCCTGATGTAATTATCTGTACAGCCTGTTTTACACCATCTTCAGCATAAATAGTTTCCCCTAGGGTGGCCGCCCGTTTCTGCATAGTTTTATCATCTACCGTTGTTTGAATTGCTGCGGCTAATGTAGTCATACTCAACTCTTTTCTGGGAATAGGTTTTGTGCCTACTCCTAAATGTGCTAACTGTTTACCCCAGAAGGGCTGATCAGCAAAAAATGGCACTACGATCGAGGGAACTCCGGCTCGTAATCCGGCTGCGGTAGTCCCAGCACCGCCATGATGAACTACTGCTGCCATCTGCGGAAACAACCAATCGTGGGGAATAGATTCTAGCTTAAAAACTGAATCTGGTAAGTCTGTTTGAGCAATACCACCCCAGCCTGTAAGTAAAATTCCCCGCTGCCCAGATTTTTTTAAAGCTCCTAGAACAATTTCTGCTACTTGGGCAGGATCTCGATTCGTCATACTCCCAAAGCCAATATAAATTGGTGGTTTATCAGCAGCCAGAAAGTCAACTAGCTCGGCCGGGGGAGAAAAATCAGGAGGTTTATCCAGAAACCAGTAACCTGTAACGTGCGCCGTCTCTGCCCAATCCCTAGGTCTGGGAATTACTGCTGAACTGTAGCCGTAGAGAATAGGATATTTCTGATGTTCTATGCGTCCCCAGGGATCTTGCCAAGGGGCGATCCCTGGTAATCCTAGAGTTGATCGCCGCCATTGATTGACCATCGATCGGGATGCCTGCCATTGCACCTGCCGCATTAATAGATAGCTTGATCGATTATATAGCCCGCCTAACCAAGGAATTTCTGGCATCAGCACCGTGGGAAAAGCCGATGTTGCACTTATGGGGATTACAGAGGCTAGATAAAAAGGAATATCTAGAGCTTCGGCGATACCTTCACAGCCCGGAACCATAATACTGCCAATCAGAGCTTCTGTTCCCTGAGAAGCTGCCCAAGCATCTATCAGAATAGTTTCAAAAGCCGGGCCAAAAGTTTTCTTCATCCATAGGATTAAGTTAACGGCATTACCAGATTCCAGCATCTTCTGTCCTGTTTCCGAAGACATTAATTCTTGAGGGTTAGCATGAATGGGAACAAAGTCCAAGCCATAACTGCGGAGCCATGATTCAAAAATGGGACTAGTCGCAATCCGCACTTGGTGTCCTGCTTGCAGCAAACCAACACCGAGAGCAGCGTAGGGTTGAACATCACCACGGGAGCCAAGGGTCAAAATAGTAATCTTCATATTCGTATAGGAGAAGTTTGATTATTGACCTACTTTCAACCATTCAAAAATTTGATCTACTGTTAACTCTAAGGTTAAAAAATCAGGCATAGGCAGAGGATATTGTCCTGTTAGCTCCATCGGTTCTTGTCCAGGTATAAAGGCGAGAATTAATCGCTCTTCTGGATCAATTAGCCACCCTAGCTGAGTCCCGTATTTTAGGCAGTGCAAGATATTGCTAATTACCTTAGTTGCTCTTTGGTCTGGCGAGAGAATCTCTACTGTCCAATCGGGATAAATGTTAAACGTATTGGCAACTTCCCCATTCTCTTCCAAAATAATTCTTTCCCAACTAAATACTGTGGCATCAGGGACGATCGAACGATAGCCAAAAGTACAGCGCAATTCAGGAAAAGCTAGGGCAATTCTTTCTGATTCTGCAACTAGATTAACCGCATTACAAAACTTAAGTTGTAGGCGAGAATGTTTGCCTTGGGGCATGGATTTTTGAAAAATATGGCCATTAATAAATTCGCTAGCAGGTTTAGTTTCTGGCAGCTTGAGAAAATCTACAAGGGTTAAGGAGGTGGGAGTTGCTGTGGTCATGTCTAATCTTTACCTCAAGGGGAGTTTTCAAAATTTTGTTGAGATTATTCAACTGTTAGGAGAGTTTAGAGGCTAACTCTTCTATTTTCAAACCCGGAATTAAGCCGATCGCTGTAATTTCTACTTGGCGAGATAAATCTTCTAGGTAAGTGAAATTAAGTTGCAAATAATTATCAGGCAAATATGGCAATCTTTCTGCCCATTCGATCGCCACAAGTCCTAAAGGAAACTCTAAACCCAGCCAATAATTTTCTAGATAAAGATCAGCAACTTCTGCCCCAGATAAGCGATATAGATCCAAATGATAAAGCGGAATCCTGCCTTCTAGATACTCATTAATCAAAGTAAAGGTGGGACTAACTACCGGATCCGTAACTCCCAAACCAGCAGCTATCCCTTGGACAAAAGTGGTTTTGCCACTGCCCAAATCTCCGGACAAAAGTAATATACTACCCGGCAAGAGCGATCGCCCCCATAACCTGCCCAAATTCTGAGTAGCCTGATGATCTGGTAGATGAACTAATTTCATTTTTTATTCTGGGACTAATATTTAGACTTAGGATCTGGAGTACGAGAACCCCCAGAGAGGAGTTTGGCAGCGATCGCTCCTCCAATAAAACCAAATAAATGTCCCTGCCAAGAAATACCAATCTGTCCCGGCAATACACCCCAGATCAAACCACCGTAGAACATTCCCACCACTAAGGACACGGCAATAGAAGGAATATTCCGCAGAAAATAGCCCCGGAATAATAGAAATCCTAAATAACCAAAAATTACCCCACTAGCTCCAATATGAATCGAGCTGGGGGAACCTGTTAACCAAGTGCCTAAACCGCCGATTACCATAGCGATCGCCGTGACTATGAAAAAATCACTAGTCTCCTGCAACATCACCAACCATCCCAACGTAATAAAAGGTACAGTATTGGCCATCAGGTGACCAAACCCTCCGTGGAGAAAAGGCGCAAATAAAATCCCCCAGAGTCCGGGAACACTATAAGGACGGATGCCATAGCGGTCTAAAGTACCCCGAAACACAAAAATATCAAGAATCTCGATCGCCCACAGGAGAGCTACACTGCCACCAAGAATAGTTGCTTGGGTTTTGATCTCTTGATTAATAGTCTTACCTTGAGAGTCAGTCATAATAATTAGGGAAATTTGTGGTGAGTAAGCAATGATCTGGGAATAACAATCTGTAAACAAAGTTGATGTTTTCAGGAAATTAGCAAGGAGTATCTAGGACAACTACTAATCATGTCACTTCCCGCTTAATTATTCCTCTCTATTGATTAATATAGCAATCCTCTCGTTTATTAAATTAGTCCTGCACCTAATTTTAGACAATATCCTTAGACTCAAGAAACAATTACTAAATCAAATCCTTATCAAATCTTTTTCTAGAGGAACTTTCTGCCCTCTATCTGGGGATCAACTCTAGAACTGTTGTATGATCAATTAGGCAATGATTTTCCCTAGGTAGTGTTAAGTGTCAAATACGGAACGTAAACCCCTCCTATTAGATTTTGAAAAACCTTTGTCAGAACTGAAATCCCGAATTGAGCAGATCCGGGAACTGGCAGAGGAAAATAATGTTGATGTCTCTGAGCAAATCCGGCAGTTAGAGACTAGAGCAGTGCAATTGCGGCAGGAAATTTTTAGTAGTCTTTCCCCTATCCAAAGACTGCAAGTAGCCCGCCATCCCCGTCGTCCTAGCACCTTGGATTATATTCAAGCTATTAGTGATGAATGGATAGAGTTACACGGAGATCGCTCCAGCTATGATGACCCGGCTCTTGTAGGGGGAGTGGGCAGATTAGCGGGGCAACCGGTGGTGATGTTAGGACACCAGAAAGGCAGAGATACGAAAGATAATATTGCCCGGAGTTTTGGTATGGCTGCCCCCAGTGGCTACCGTAAGGCAATTCGTCTGATGGAACACGCCGATCGCTTTGGGATGCCAATTTTGACTTTTATTGATACTCCCGGAGCCTTGGCGGGTCTGGAAGCAGAAAAAATGGGTCAGGGGGAAGCGATCGCTTACAACCTACGGGAAATGTTCCGCTTTAATGTCCCAATTATTTGTGTGGTAATTGGAGAAGCCAGTTCTGGAGGAGCTTTAGGTATTGGGGTGGGCGATCGGCTGTTGATGTTTGAACACTCGGTTTATACCGTCATTAGTCCCGAAGGCTGTGCTGCAATTCTCTGGAAAGATGCCCAGCAAGCTCCCCAAGCAGCAATGGCATTAAAAATGACAGCTACAGATCTCAGGGAACTGGGAATCTTAGATCAAATTCTGCCAGAGCCAGTGGGTGGAGCCCATTCTGCTCCCCTAGAAGCCGCCGCTACCCTCAAGGAAGCAATCATTCAAAATCTAGAATTACTCAATACTTTGTCTAGCAACCAAAGAAAAGATTTGCGCTATCAGAAGTTTCGCCACATTGGTGCTTTTTCTGAATAGCCTCCATAATTTGACCAAATTTAATGACAAATCAAACAGCTTTAATTACTGGCGCAAGTAGTGGCATTGGTCGGGCGATCGCCCTAGCCTTTGCCCACGCAGGTATTGATCTAATCTTGGTAAGCCGTTCCCTCGAAAAGCTCCAAGCAATCCGTCATGAAGTGACAGCCCTGGGAGTTAAAGCCCAAGTCTATGCTGTAGATTTATCTCTTGTAGAGCAAGTCCAGCCGCAAATTACCAAAATTGTGGGGGAGACAGGGAGGTTAGATATTCTAGTCAACAATGCGGGTATGGGCTATACCGGCTCGATCGCAGATACTCCCCTCGCCCATTGGCAACAAGTATTAGACCTGAACCTAACTAGTGTGTTTCAGTGTGTGCAGGGAGTTTTACCCCTCATGCGTGAGCAAAAACAGGGAACGATCGTTAATATTGCCTCCATTGCTGCTAAACAATCTTTTCCGGGCTGGGGGGCTTATAGTGTCAGCAAGGCAGGATTAGTGGCCCTCTCGCAAACTTTAGCGATGGAAGAACCAGACCTGAGGGTAATCACTCTCTGTCCGGGGGCTGTAAATACAGAACTCTGGGATAGCAAAACCGTCAAAGTAGACCTCGATCGGACTGCCATGCTCACCCCAGAAGCAGTAGCCCAAACAGTTCTCTATGCTGTAACCTTGCCCCCTAATGCCGTAATTACTGAACTCACTCTCATGTCCAACGCTGGAGTTCTTTGAAAAAAGAGATAAAGAAGGTAGAGGAAGTAAAGGAGTTCATCCAATTAACTTTCCTAATTGCATCCAACTCTCCAATTATTTATTCTAATTCTCTACCTCCCCCTACCTCCCTGTACCTCCCCTTACCTCCCTTTAACTAATTGATAACTGACAAACATCATGACTACTACCTCTAACAACGGCAACCTTGCTAATAGTGAAATTACTTCTAAAGTGCAGACTAGACCCGATCGCAATACTCAAAATGGGAAACAACCGAATATTCAACGCCCTTCTGTAGAAGTTACTAAAGAAGACATGATGCAAGCAGTGCGGACTACACTCTTAGGAGTAGGCGAAGACCCCGATCGAGAAGGTTTGCTAAAAACCCCCAAACGGGTAGCTGAAGCTATGCAATTTTTGACTAGTGGTTACAATCAATCCCTTGAAGAATTGGTCAATGGGGCAATTTTTGATGAAGGACATAACGAGATGGTCTTAGTCCGAGATATTGCCTTCTTCAGCCTCTGTGAACACCATATGCTCCCTTTCATGGGAAAAGCTCATGTAGCTTATATTCCTAACCAAAAAGTAGTGGGTTTAAGTAAACTAGCCAGAGTTGTAGAAATGTATGCTCGGAGGTTACAAGTCCAAGAAAGACTCACCCGGCAGATTGGCGAAGCAATCCAAACTATCTTAGAACCCCAAGGAGTAGCCGTAGTTATGGAAGCAACTCATATGTGCATGACTATGCGAGGTGTCCAAAAACCCGGCTCTTGGACTGTGACTAGTGCAATGCTTGGTTCTTTCCAAGAAGATCAAAAAACCAGAGAAGAGTTTCTCAATTTAATTAGACATCAGCCTAGTTTCTTCTAAATTAGGTCTTATGGCGATCGCCATTCTAGTCACTCTAGATAAGGGGCTTAAGCCCCTTGTTTTTAATTGGTCTATAATTACCGCCACTCACCTTGGAGGGTAAACGCTGCCCAATAGTAGGGAGCCACCCAATTTTGAGAGTTAAACATTTCTAGTTGTGCGGCTCTTAATGCCTCTGCTGGTCTAAGATTTTGCTGCAACATCTTTTCATAGAATTTACCCATCAAGTCGGCGGTTTGACTATCCGGCACTGCCCAGAGGCTAGTTACTACCCTAGAAGTACCTGCATACATCAAGCCCCTAGTTAAACCAATTAATCCTTCCCCTTGAACTACTTCCCCTAAGCCAGTTTCACAGGCACTTAAGACTACTAGATCAGCATTAAAACTAAGGTTAAAAATATCTTCCAAAAGTAAATAACCATTGCTTCCTGCCCCATTTCGATCGACTAGGGACATGACTATGCCAGATAGTTCTGGTTTCTGGGTATTGGCAAAACCGTGAGTAGCCCAGTGGATGAATCGGTATTGTGAGAGTTGGTTACTGAGGGCATTGGTTCGATTGGCTTGGAAGTCAAATAGGGCAAGGCTCTGATCTGGGGGAACTAGTTTGAGGATGGTATCGGATTCTCGG
>JANMHD010000593.1:0-10892 GCA_031374985.1 Coleofasciculaceae cyanobacterium OTE_70_metabat_329
GATTACTTTTTCTGGTTTCCAGAGAGGGATTTACATAAACTCTAACCATTGTAGTCGTAACTTCTAGTGGTTAGTTCCATGCCAAGGGTAAATTAATCGTAAATTAAGTGTAATTTTTTGATTTTTCAAGGCGATCGCTCAAATCTCCAACCCTAATTCCCGGCGGGCATAAACCCCCAATTGTGATATCACAAGTATGCTGTGGGCTGGAGGAGCTCGCTTTAATCTCAGTAGCTGTACCATGAGCGATCGCCCAAATTATCGATCAACAATTTCCACTAGCCATAGATTTTTAAGTTTCCAGAATCACTAAGACAACCCGAACTGACTTTATTCAGGAAACTCTATCTGGTTCCACTTCATGAAAATAGGTATAGTCAATGTAGCGCTGGCCATCGCTGGTGTGGTGAATAATATCTACAAACTGCTGATCCCAGAGAATTTCCTCTGCCGTATACATATGACGGGCATGAACCATCTGAGCTAAGGTTTCATCGATGCCACTCAGGGAAATAGTGATGATACTTTTAGTTGCCACCAAAGATTCTGCAGTTTTTTCATAGAGTGGACTAAATTCATTGATAGGGTGCATCACCATCCAAGTTGCCATAAAACTAGGACTTTGACTCCGAACTAATTTAAGGTCATGAATTTTTAACACAAACTTTCCTTCTGCCGTTACCTCTTCACGGATTAGATGGATCCGCAATTGTGCTTCCAAGATATGATTATGCCGCTGGTTAGCAGCCCGAAATATCAGGGTTGGGACACCTTCATAGGTGGTAATCACCGCCACCCGACTAAACATCACCCTTGTAGTGGGGTGGGAAAATCTGGCAAAAGCTAAGCCCGTCAATACTGCAATACTCACCAAAGAAACTAATGCCTCTAGGGTGACAAAGCTATTGGCATAGGTAGTTTTGGGATACATGGCTCCATAGCCGATCGACCCAAAAGTTTGAACACTGAAGAAAAACGCATCTAAAAAAGAACCGGGCTGGGCATTGGCAATCCCATCTCCTCCGACTAAGTAAGCAAGGGCAAAAAATATATTAATGGTTAGGTATAAAAGAGCGATCGCCCCTACAAAACCTACCCAGGGAATTGCCAACATTAAATGATAGGGATCCCGCCAGTAGGAATACCAAATTCCCTGCCCCGGAATAAAAAACCTGCCATTCTGGGAGCGAATCATTACTCGTGGTGCTTTCTGCCCTGACCTACCTAAAAAAAATTTCATTACAGCCATTTGTGTTCAGATGAGTGGAAAGAAAACCCTCTAAATCTCCCTTATAAAAGTAGACTTGAAGATCAAGATTGTAGCTTAGTAGATTACGATCTGCTGTAGTTTTCAACAAAAATGAATACTTCTGGGCGATAATACAGCACTTTGCAGGTAGATGAGAACCTATTCTTCTTAGAGAACAAGGGGCTTAAGCCCCTTGTCTTAGCTCCTTGTTTTTAATCTCTTGTTAGTGATAAGTGTTGTCACACAAAATGAATACCTAATAAGGATACATCATCTTCAAAATCATCTTCGGGGTTCATCTCTCCCACCCCAATTAAAACTTGGTCTAGATTGCTCCCCGTAGGAGTTGTAGTTCCAGCTAATACTTGAATAAAATTATCTAATCCCCAAATTAAACCATCCGGCTGGATTAGTTCATAAATACCATCACTGAAAATATATAAAGTACTGCCCTGAGCGACTGTACATTGGCTTTGGCTATAACTGGGATCAGGAAACATACCGATCGGTAAGCCGGGGGTTTTTAGTTTCTCCACCGGGGCATCTAGCTTATGGGTAACTAAAATTCCCGGAGGATGCCCAGCACTAGCATAGGTAAGCTGTCTAGTAGTTTTGTGATATACTCCATACCAAATTGTAAAATATTTATCATTACGCTCAGTAATTTGGAAGGCTTCATTTAGTCCAGTCAGAACTTCTTGGGGTTGATAATAATCAACCTTGGGCAGAGCGCGGGAGCGGAGGAGATTCATGACTGAGATAGAAGGTAAGGCAGCCCTGAGGCCATGACCCGCCACGTCTAATAAATACATGGCCAGATGTTCTTCATCTAGCCAAAAGTAATCAAAACTATCTCCTCCCAGTTGGCGAGAGGGAATAAACCGCACATCGATCGCCACAGGGGGTTCCGTAAATTTATCTGGCAGGATCGATCGAACATACTCGGCGGCTTCGGCCAACTCAGCTTCAAGAATTTGTTTTTGCTCTGTTAGGTCTTGGTTGAGTTGATGGAGACGCAAGCCTGCCCGGACTCTAGCTTTGAGTTCGTTCATCTCGATCGGCTTACATAAAAAATCATCTGCCCCGGCATCTAGCCCCTTCACCCGGTCTTCCACGGATCCTAAAGAAGTAAGGAGAATAAAAAAAGTAGTGGACAAATCCGCATTAGTTTTAATCGCTCGACACACTTCTAAACCATTCATTCGGGGCATCACCCAATCACAGATCACCAAAGCCGGGCGGAGTTGCTGAGCATTGGCTAAACCCACTTCTCCATCACTCGCTACGGTGACATCATAACCCTGACTTTTTAAGGTTCTTTTAAGGAGTAGTTGAATTGCCGGATCATCGTCAATGATTAAAATTTGATTCATAGCAAAGGAAGTGGCAAGTCATGCGCTTAGGAAGTAAACTTTTCTGACATCCCATCTAAACATCCGAGATAACCACCATCGTAGTCGAAAAAGGGAACATTCTGCAAAATCGATACTAGTCTTGAGTTTCAGAGTCTAGAGAACCTAGGTGATAGCCTAGGGCTTTTTTTTGCATAGTTTGGAAAATATTATAAAAACCATTGGCACGGGAAGGGGTGAGACTAACATTTAAGCCCATATCTTGAATAAAATCTGGACCGATCGCCATAATTTCCTCTGGGGACAAACCATTTAACCCTTGGACGAGCAACCCCACCAAACCTTTCACCAACTGAGCATCAGAATCTCCCTGATACCAGACTTTGCCCTCTTTTAGATCTGCTGTCAAAAAAACCTGAGAAACGCAACCCGGTACTTTGTTCCCAGCAGTCTTGGCAGCTTCTGGCATTGGTTGGAGTTGATTGCCATACCAGATCAATTGTTCATAGCGCTGTTTAGAATTACCGGGACGCTGAAACCGTTGAAGGATTTTAGCAAGATTAGGCGGAAGGGCAACTGCTGTCATAAGGATTAGGAAGAGGATTAGGAATAAACCTATCGAATTTATTTATTAAGTTGTATTTCGATTACATTTTAACTATCTTGATACAAAGACTGCAACCATTCCCATTCTTGGATTAAACCCTCCCTCAGGGAAACTTGGGGATTATAGCCTAGAATCGATCGAGCTTTAGTCACATCAGCAGCAGTATGGCGGGCATCTCCTAATCCAAATTCCAGATAGTTTCTCTTAATAGGCTGCCCAATAACTTCTTCCATAGTCTTGAGGACATCTAGCAACACAACTCTACTGCCACCCCCAATATTAAAAGTTTCTCCCACGGCGGCGGGGCTTGTAGCTGCTACCAAATTAGCGACTACAGCATCACTGATAAAAGTAAAATCCCTAGTTTGTTTGCCATCTCCATAAATTTCTACAACTTGATCGGTCAGGGCAGCTTTGAAAAACTTGTGAAATGCCATATCTGGGCGTTGTCTGGGTCCATAGACAGTGAAGTAACGCAGGACTGTAATGGGAATTTGGAAGTTTTGGTAATATAACCAGCACAGACGTTCTGCGGCTAATTTAGTAATTCCGTAGGGAGAAACCGGCTGGGGGCAGAGAGATTCTTGGGTGGGCAGGGTTTCGGCATTGCCATAGACGGAGGAAGTGGAAGCAAAAACTAATCGTTTTAGGGATTTAGCATTTTTGGCCGCTTCCAGCAAGATTTGGGTGGTATTAATATTACGTTCTGTATAACTACGAAAGCCCTGACCCCAGCTAGAACGGACTCCGGCTTGAGCCGCTTGGTGGTAGATAAATTCCACTCCTTCTAATAATTCAGTCCAAGGCAAGGTTTGGATATCTCCAGAAATGAGCTTGAAGTTGGGGTGTTTTAAGGCAACAGCTAGATTTTTGTGCTTGAGTTCGATCGCATAGTAATCATTAAATTCATCAATACCAATTACTCGATCGCCCTGACTCAGTAGCACCTCTACCAAGTGTGAACCAATAAACCCCGCCGCCCCAGTCACAATACTAACAGCCATAAAATTATTTGATTAGCTTAAATTCTCACACTCCATCACGCTAATATTACAGCCGCTTGCAATTTGAGACAAATTCTAATTTTATTCTTTTTAAGTATCCTAAAATTCCTTGTGTAAAGTTGTTTATTTCACTAAGATAAATTTACAACGAGTTCTATAGCATTTTGGTTAAATATAAGTGAAAGTTTTAGTGGTAGGTAATGGCGGTCGGGAACATGCGATCGCGTGGAAATTGCTCCAATCGCCCAAGGTAGATCGAATATTTTGTGTTCCGGGTAATGGGGGTACAGCTACCCTGCCCGGTTGTCAGAATATATCTCTTCAAGTGGATGATTTTGAAGGTATTGCCCGGATTGCTTCAGTTCAGGGAGTCGCCGTCGTGGTAGTGGGGCCAGAGGCTCCTTTAGCTTCAGGGATTGTGGACTACTTGGAGTATAGACATATCCCTGTATTTGGACCTACTAAAGAAGGAGCAAAGATTGAGGCTAGTAAGGCCTGGGCAAAAAAACTAATGCACCAAGCCGGCATAGCGACAGCCAAGGCGGAAGAATTTACTAGTTTATCTGCGGCAGTGCACTACGCCGAAACCCAAAATTTACCGATGGTGATTAAGGCTGATGGTCTGGCGGCTGGGAAAGGAGTAAAAATTGCTCAGACTCAGGAGGAAGCGATCGCCGCCCTTGAATCCCTATTTCATCTAGGGTCTAACAAAGTCTTGATCGAAGAATTTATTACTGGGCAAGAAGTCTCGGTTTTAGCTTTGACTGATGGAGTGACAATTCTGCCCCTCTTACCTGCCTGTGATCACAAAAGAATTGGGGAAGGAGACACGGGAGAAAATACTGGTGGTATGGGAGTATATGCCCCAGCCCCTTGGGTGACCGAGGCAATGATGCAGCGTATTGAAACTGAAATTCTTCGCCCTACGATCGCCGCTCTTCAATCCCAAGGAATTACCTACAAAGGCGTATTGTATGCGGGGTTAATGATTACGGAATCTGGGGATCCTTTGGTATTGGAATTTAATTGTCGATTTGGAGATCCAGAAACTCAAGCAATTCTGCCTCTACTCGAAACTCCCTTCGATGATCTGCTGATTGCCTGTGCTGGCGGTAATTTATCTAAATATCCATCCCTAGAGTGGAAGTCGGGAGCCTCTGTTTGTGTGGTGGCCTCAGCAGCCGGTTATCCGGGTAAATTTCCTAGAGGAGATGAGATTAGCGGGATCCCCGTAGCAGCAGCTCCAGAAACTCTAGAAGTCCAAGTATTCCAAGCGGGGACGATGCTGAAGCAACAAAAGTTAATTACCGATGGGGGTAGAGTCCTGAGTGTGACGGGTCTGGGCGCAGATTTACCGGGGGCGATCGCCCAAGCCTATACCGGGATGGCGGGAATTAACTTTTCTAGCATATACTACCGTCGAGATATTGGCAGAAGTCAACTAGAAGAGACATTAGAAGAGCCAGATGAAGAGCAAATCGAAGAGCAAGTAGAAAAACAAAGGGAAAATATAGCTGAAAATACTTCCCAAAACCCAGAGGAAAAACAGGAGGTTACAGAAAATTCAGAAAGTATGGAGATTAATTAATCCAATATTTTGTAAGCATTGTAAAGACATTTCAGCTTATGTAGGGGCTTAAGCCCCTTGTTTGTTCTCAGCTAACTAGAAAAGTGCTGTATATTAACGATTAAACTTGAAATAACTTAAGATAACTCTAGGTAATCTAGGTAATTAAACTTTACAAAGTAATTCTATAGATTAGTTCTCTCCTGCTCCCCAGTAATTTGATCTTAGTTATGCAGAAATTAAAAGCCCTGATTGACCATTGGTGGTCTGAATTTACGCTCCAAACCCGTTTGATGGCGGCAGCTACCCTATGCGTTTCCTTAGTGATGAGCGGTTTGACTTTTTGGGCTGTAAACAGTATTCAACAGGATGCTCGGCTGAATGATACTAGGTTTGGTCGAGATATGGGATTATTATTAGCTGCTAATGTGGCTCCCCAAGTAGCAGAAAGTAATTTAACAGAAGTTGCGAGATTTTCTAAACGCTTTTATGAAAGCACTTCGAGTGTGCGCTATATGCTTTACGCCGATGGAGAGGGAGATATCTTTTTGGGCATTCCTTTTTCGGAAACCCCTCTTCATAACTCTATGACCATTCAACGGAAGATCCAACTACCAGAAGAATACACTAGTAGTATCGCTGCTGGGGATTGGGCTTCTCCTCCCTTGGTGCGGCAGCATCTAACTCCTAATGGGGAGATTACTGATGTGTTTGTGCCGTTGATTCATGAAGGTAAGTATTTGGGGGTTTTAGCGATCGGGATCAATCCTAATCCAATTATTGTCGCTTCTTCAGACCTAACTAGAGATGTGACGATCGCAGTTTTTATTACTATTTGGGTGATGGTCATCCTTGGTGCAGTATTTAATGCCTTAACTATTACTCAACCTATTAAGGAATTACTCTTGGGAGTTAAAAATATTGCTACAGGTAACTTTGAGCAAAAAATTAACCTGCCCTTCGGGGGAGAATTAGGAGAGTTGATTTTTAGTTTTAACGAAATGGCAGAGAAGTTGGCTAGTTATGCAGAGCAAAATATTGAAGAACTTACTTCAGAAAAATCAAAACTTGAAACCTTAGTTTCTACTATTGCTGATGGAGCAGTACTAATTGATACTAACCTCCACGTAATTTTAGCCAATACTACAGCCCAGAGAATTTTTGGTTGGGAAGGAGTGAATCCAGTGGGAGAAAATGTGCTGCATTATCTGCCGGCGGATGTTACGGTTAAGCTCACTCGTCCTTTGTACCAAATTATTAATAACAAAATTCCAGAGTTTAATCCTGACAATGAAAGTGATGAATTTAGACTAACTCTAAATCAGCCCGTTAGTCGGACAGTGAGAATTCTTTTAACTAGGGTATTAGATCAATATCGAGAAAATGTTAAGGGTATTGCTATTACAATTCAAGATATTACTAGAGAAGTAGAATTAAATGAGGCCAAGAGCCAATTTATTAGCAATGTCTCCCATGAACTACGAACTCCCTTATTTAATATTAAATCCTTTATTGAAACCCTCCATGAGTATGGAGATGAATTATCTAATGAGGAGCGTAAGGAGTTTTTAGACACAGCTAATCGGGAGACCGATCGCTTGACTCGATTAGTCAATGATGTATTGGATCTATCCAAACTAGAATCCTGTCGAGTTTATCATTTAGAACCTGTAGATATCATGCAGCCTGTCGAACAAACCCTGCGTACTTACCGTCTCAATGCTAGAGATAAGGGTATTGAACTCAAGCAGGAAATTATGTCCCAGCTACCGGCTGTTAAAGGACATTACGATCTCTTATTGCAGGTATTTGCTAATTTAGTAGGAAATGCCCTAAAGTTTACTCCCGGCGGGGGTGTAGTGAGTATTCGTGCTTACTTAGTGGAACCAGAACAGGCAACTCAAGGAGAACATTGTCCCTTATCAACCCGCCCCGAAACTTTCCGAAAAGAGAATTCATTAGTTACTACAAACCAAGCTCCAGTTTCTATTATAAAGCACGATTTTGTGCCTTCGCCGGGGTTACAAAATCCTTCGGTAGTTAGTAATAAACAAACTCAAGCTCCTGTGGTGAGGATTGAGGTGGCAGATACAGGAATTGGGATTGATCAAGAGGATCAAAATGCCATCTTTGATCGCTTCTTTCGGGTAGAAAATCGAGTCCATACTCTAGAAGGCACGGGCTTGGGGTTATCGATCGTTAGAAATATTATTGATAAACATCATACTAAAATTCATTTAATTAGTGAAGTGGGAGTTGGGACTACTTTTTGGTTTGACTTAGAAATTTGCCAAGAACCAGAAACTACTTCTCATCGAACAACTGCCTTAACTACCATCCGAGAAACTTCTGAATTTGATGATTTTAGTCAAGCCTTAACCGAAGTTTAGAACTATTAATTTTTAGATTGATTTTTAGATTAATGTTGGGGCGATCGCTTAATTCTCAAGTCAATCAATATCTTGCCAAATTTTGGCTATTATAAACCTTTCTAAATGATTCACATTCGTTGTGGCCACCATGACAGGGATGCGATCGTCCACCTCTTCTGCTATCAAATATGCTTGAGCCGCTAAAATCACATCTCCATCCAGAGCATGGGGACTGGCAGTAGGTTTCCCCGCCTGTCGTGATTCTGCCCAAAACTCCGCTGCCTTGAGCATAGTTTTTGTTGTCAGGGGCAAATATTGAAATTTAGTTTTGAGAGTGTCTAAACGCCTAAGTCCATTCTGCTTGTCTGCCCGTAGCAATTCTCGCCTCATTTCATAGTCAGTAATTTCAGGTACGATCAATCTATATCCTTTGTCAGTAAGTCTTTCTGCCCAGTATCGACATTCCAAATTTTCGGGTGAAGAATTGGGGTTTGACAATATTCCTAAAGGACCCGAATCAAGTAAAACAATCATTGTGAAACCGATAGTGGATTTTCAGAAAATGAATCTTCAGAGGGGAAGTCATCACTTAATGCTTTCTGAAGATATGCAAAGGTTTCTCTTTGTTCTTCTGCATCATATTCCCTCTCCCATTCAGCGAACATATCTCTAATAGATTGGGCTTGTCTGGCGATTTCCTCTGGTGTTCTTTCTAGCAATATATATTGACCTTCAGAGTTTAGATAGGGTGTCTCACTGACAGAATTATCTAAATACTCGCTAGTTGATTGACTAGGCTGTTTTTCAAATGCAGCAGCGACACCTATACTAAACAAAATTTTGATATCCTCAATAATATCTGCTCGTTTTTGTACTGTCATCGTTTCGTTCATCACGCTGTTGATCGCCCTATTAATTATTCTGTTGATCGCCTCATTAGTCTTGTCTAGCCCCGCCACCTCTGTTGGTTTTTGAACTGTCATCACTTCACCCCCCTTAATTATCTGAAGTAATTGCTAACCCCATCCTAACCTATAGCATTGGTGCAGCCTAGGGAGAGATTGATTTTTTAGGCGATCGCTTCTAGAGTTTATAATAGGATTTATCCTTGAAATAATTAATCTATCTACCCTAAACCTGTGACAGACTCTAAAAGCTACAAAGATACGGTCAATCTTCCCCAAACCAAGTTTGATATGCGAGCTAACGCTACCAAGCGAGAGCCAGAAATTCAGCAGTTTTGGGCAGAACACCAAATCTATGAAAGTTTGTCCCAAGATAATCCCGGTGATGTTTTTGTCCTCCACGATGGCCCCCCCTATGCCAACGGCACGCTGCACATGGGACATGCTCTGAATAAGATCCTCAAGGATATTATCAATAAATACCAACTATTGCGGGGCAGAAAAGCTCGTTATGTTCCCGGTTGGGATTGTCATGGGCTACCGATCGAGCAAAAAGTTTTACAACAAATGCCGGCAGGAGAAGCTAAAAACCTGACAGCTATGCAGATTCGGCAAAAAGCACGGGAATTTGCGATCGCTACAGTCCAAGAACAATCCAAGGGATTCCAACGCTACGGTGTATGGGGTGACTGGGAAAACCCTTATATGACTCTCACGGAAGATTACGAAGCTGCCCAGATTGGGGTGTTTGGACAAATGGTGTTGAAGGGCTATATTTATCGGGGTTTCAAGCCTGTTCATTGGAGTCCTACTTCCCAGACCGCTCTAGCAGAGGCAGAGTTGGAATATCCTGAAGATTATAAATCCCGCAGCATCTATGTAGCTTTTGCGGTGACTAAATTGGCAGATACAGCCCAAGCCTTGCAGCCTTATCTGGATAGTCTAGGGGTGGCTATCTGGACTACTACGCCGTGGACAATTCCGGCTAATTTGGCAGTGGCGGTGAATCCTAACCTAGATTATGTAGTGGTAGAAGTGGGTACACCCGTTCTCAGCACCAAGTTTAAGTATTTATTAGTTGCTCAAGCTCTAGTGGAGAAATTGGAGGCGAAGTTTGAAACCAGCTTAACTATCAAAGCCACTATTAAAGGTAAGGATTTAGAATTTTCTACCTATCAGCATCCGTTATTTGATCGAGAAAGCCCGATCGTTATTGGTGGTGACTATGTAACTACAGAATCTGGAACTGGCTTAGTTCACACGGCTCCCGGTCATGGGGAAGATGACTTTAGGGTAGGTAAACTCTACAATTTGCCAGTCCTCTGTCCTGTGGATGCGAGGGGAGATTTCACCGCCGAAGCA
The DNA here is from genome assembly GCA_031374985.1 of Coleofasciculaceae cyanobacterium OTE_70_metabat_329. Lineage (GTDB taxonomy): Bacteria > Cyanobacteriota > Cyanobacteriia > Cyanobacteriales > JAAUUE01 > JAAUUE01. The sequence goes on from JANMHD010000593.1 coordinate 10,419, forward strand.
GGGCAGTTTGCGGGGTTGAATGTCCTGAAGGATGCCAATGGCGGGGTGATTGAAGCCCTGATTGAAGCAGGAGCCTTACTCCAAGAAGAAATGTATGCTCATCGCTATCCCCACGATTGGCGCACTAAGAAACCAACTATCTTTCGGGCGACAGAGCAATGGTTTGCTTCGGTAGCAGGATTCCGGGATGAAGCTCTAGCTGCCATTAAATCTGTGCGCTGGATTCCAGCCATGGGAGAAAATCGGATCACTGCAATGGTGGGCGATCGCTCGGATTGGTGCATTTCTCGCCAGCGTAGTTGGGGTGTACTGATCCCTGTATTTTATGATGATGAGACTGGGGAACCCTTGCTGAATGAGGAGACTATTAATAATGTGCAGCGGATCTTTGCTGAAAAAGGTTCTAATGCTTGGTGGGAATTATCCGTAGCGGAGCTATTACCCCCCAGCTATCAAGATAATGGCAAAATCTAC
>JANMHD010000599.1:0-10070 GCA_031374985.1 Coleofasciculaceae cyanobacterium OTE_70_metabat_329
CCGCCCGATCGCTCACAGTTAGTCCGCACCAATGACCATACTTCTACGGGCAGGGCAATGGTTTGCAGGGTTCCTGAAATGTGAGGAGCATCAAGGGTGTCCTTGGGGTAGAGGTTATGAGATTTTGCTCCTCTAGCATGAACTCCGGCTCCCTTGAGTTGTTTAATAATAAAGACCGTTAGCTTCCCGCCTAGGGCAGATTTTGCCGCCTTATCCATAGCAGTTAAAACCGCTTGGGTAAATTCCAGTCGGACTTGGGGAGAAAAAGCTGTGCTGTCTACATAAGCACCGGGCTGTTTCTGGTCATCATAGTTTTTGGCATCCACTAAGATCACTTCCTCAAAACCATTCCCCCGCCAATAATCAATCATTTCTTGATTAGTTTTGGTAGATACCATGCTGTGGTGTTCTTGGCTGTAGCCATTCCAAACCAAGACAGGCAGGAAATTAGTTACTTGGGGATAGGCTGTGTGGAAGTGCGCCATGCTGCTCATGGGGTAAGGTTCGCCCATACCACCATCGCCGAGGGTAAAGGGAAATAGTTTATCTCGGTGGAGCAGGGCTGCTGCCATAGCAAAATGCTGCCCTTGACCTAAAGGTCCAGCGGGAGCCAAGATTCCCGGAATATAGCCGGAGAGATGGCCTAATAAACCATGTTGCTCCCGAAATCTATCCCGTAGCTGTTGGACTGTAGTGATGCCCATGTCTTCGAGGGAACGATCGAGGAACATGGCACTATAAAATCCGGGGGCGTGGTGGCCAACTTCTGTCAGGATATTCTTGTGACCCAGCATCACTAGGGCTGCATAAGCCTCTGCTTGACTGGCAAAACCACCGGGGTGTCCCGAGGCCTTGCTGGCGGTAACTTGGAGGGTTAAATAGCGCAGGGCATCAGCGTAGAGCATGGTTTGGTATGCAGCCCTAGGGTCGGTAGGATCACTAATGGCAGAAGCACCAGAAGCGATCGCTGCTTCTTGACCATAGGTATCAAAATTGGGGATTGGCTGACCAAAATATTGAATGCCCTCACAGAAAGCCGGAGTTGGAACCGTCATAATTACAAATACCTCTTTTCAATTTCCCTTAAAGGGATCGCTAAAACTTTCAATAAACTTATCCTAAATTTATCCTACAGGCAGGACTGCACTAATATTGCATAAGTAGAGATAGGGATTCCTTAGGCGATCGATTGGCAAATAGAGATTACAGCAATTCTCCTTTTGCAAACTGAGGTACAGTGGTTATACTGATAGTCTCAAATTATCTTCAGGTTAGTAATTCATGCAGCGTTTTTGGCAATTTTTTACAACAGTATTGGGAGTTATTTTTCGCCATCCGATTACGGGGATGAGTGTGATTTCTCACCTGCCCGATGGCCGAATTGTATTAGTCCGCAGAAGAGATAATGGGAAGTGGGCGATTCCGGGAGGGATTGTCAACTGGGGTGAGAACTTACGGACTTCGGCAGAGCGGGAGCTAGAAGAAGAAACAGGGCTACGACTAATTAAGGTCGATCGCTTAGTTGGCATCTATTCCGATCCCCGTCGTGATCCCCGGATTCATTCTATTTGTGTAGTGGTGGCGGTGCAAGCTGAGGGGATGATTGCTGTCCAAGATGATTCAGAAATTATTGAAGCTCGTGCCTTTGATGTGGCAGATTTGCCTCTAGGGGGGATGAGCCATGACCATGATCAACAACTCCAAGATTATTTCGAGGGTTTGACGGTACTTGCCTAAATTATTACTTAACGTGAGTCCGGTTTAAGCAAAAGCCCTAAACCTAGAGACGTTCCCTGAGCGGACTTGTACTGAGCGTAGTCGAAGTAGTCGAAGTAGTCGAAGTAGTCGAAGTAGTCGAAGTAGTCGAAGGGAAGATTTCCGCTACGAATGAATATAATTGATCGAAGATTTGTAGTAGGGTTTTGGCTTCGACTTCGCTCAGCCAGCAATAAAGGGCATGGTTTTCGTAAAATGGTATTAAAGGGATTTCTTATCCCGAAATGACGTTACCTAGGGCAAAGATTCTACAATTAAGCGATCGCCCTTTTTTAGTCCCAATTCTGCCGCTCTACCATTGCGGAGTTCAATTACTTGATCAATATCGACATTAAAAGGAGGCCCATAACTAGGGCAAGGATCCGCCGTACAAGGTGGTACTTGAGCGACAATTTCTTGGATTATCCCCTGATGCAAAAAGACCATATCTAGGGGGATTAGGGTATTCTTCATCCAGAAATTTACCGATCGAGCTGGTTGGAAAGGAAATAACATTCCCCGATTGGGCAGTAATTCTGTTCTAAACATTAAACCGATTTCTTGCTCTTGGGGTGTCTTGGCCACCTCCAATTCAATAGTCTGATCAGCAATTACGACTTTAGCGGTGATGGGTAATACCTGCGGATATTGTCTAGATTGATGTTTAGCTTGACTAGCAATCTGAGCAGTAGGCTGCATTTGAGGTGAGGATACGGCAACGGAATTAGTCACAGGATTATTGCCAGAATTAATTACAGAATTACTCACAGAATTATTTAGAGATGAAGAGCTACAGCTCGCTAAAAAACTACAACTCAAAAAAATTAACCCTAATTGCTTAACTTTGGGATTCCCGTAAAACATAACCTACTCCCCGTACTGTTTGAATTAAGCGCCGCTCTCCTTCATCTTCAATTTTCAGGCGGAGATAGCGAATGTATACTTCTATAACGTTGGACTCGCCAATAAATTCGTAGCCCCAGACATTTTCTAATATCTGCTCTCTAGTTAATACTTCTCTGGGGTGAGACATCAGGTATTTTAGCAATTCAAACTCCTTCATGGTTAGTTCGATCGCTCGGTTCGATCGAATCACCCGCCGACTAGCTAAATCCAGCACCAAATCTCCAAACTTTAGCTGTTCTGTCAGTTTAGTTTCTGGTTCTAGATAAAATCGGATCATTTGCAATAAACCTTCAACTCTATAGGGTTTCAGGAGATAATCATCTGCCCCGGCATCTAGACAAACTACCCGGTCTTCTACGGTTTCTTTAGCCATAAATAAAATAACCGGCATTCGCCAGCCAGCACTTCTGATCTGGGTACATAGCTTAATTCCACTTTCGGCCGCTAAAGCCCGGTCAATAATTACCATGACTGGTTGTAGATTTTGTAATTCCTGCCAAGCAATGCTGGTGCTGGTGGTAGCAATAACGCTATAGCCTACCTCCTGTAAGTCTTGGCGAACTCTTTGCAGAAAATTTTCTTCAGTTCCTACCACTAAAATAGGTCGAGTTAGTTTATCCATATTTTTTTGCGGAATTCTCTAGGCAAAAAGTGGGACGGGTTAGCGATCGATCCGCCTCCACTTCCATAGCCCTCGTCACTCAGATTAAGATAGGCAAGGGGTTTAAGCCCCTTGTTTTCAAGCTATATCGATACCCTAACCCCTTTGGTAATTGCTATACAGCTAAGCATACTGATTTAAAGCCAAGATTTTGGGGCTAAAAGAATTATTCTACAGGACGCAAGCGAGTAACTTTAAGCTTAAAGGGACCGCTACCGGTAGGACCAAAAGCCCTAACCCGGACAATATAACGACCTGTTTCCTTAACTCTCACAAATAGTAGAGAATTTGTAGTTCCATCAGGCCCATCATCATTTTGGCCGATAGTAGTTCCATCACTGGCCAGCAAAGTAATTACCGCATCGAAGCTATCGGAGGAAAGGTCGATCGCAACTTGGTCTCCCTTAGTTAAATTAACCACGTAATCTCTAGCAAAGCCTTGTTCACCAGTGGGAATATCTTGATCTGTTAAGGAATCAGATACTTCCGTCCCCGGATTAATGGAAATAGGATTATAAACTCTGGTTTGGGCACCAGCAACTTCCGCAGTAGCAGCTATTAAAAAGAAGGCAGTAGGGATAAGTAGTGTTTTACTACAATAGGAGAGGAAGCCTTTATTCATGTTGATTCTTTTCCCTTGGGATTGAGTAATAGTATTGTAGGGTGTGAGGAATACCAGTCTTGATCATAACTATTTTCTGGGGAAGTGTCTGTATCTCCTTAGATTCTTTACACTCCCGCAAAGAGACACGCTAAGATTGCGATCAGACTTATTATTTATGAATTATCGATAGCCGAAATTTGCCGAAGAGGGGCAGAAACACCCATGAGTTTAGAGCATTATTTTGATACGGATAGTAGCGATCGCAAATCTTTCATCGTCCCCGGAGCTAAACCCCACTACAATCCCGATCGTCCCGGTCAAGTAGAGCATATTTTTCTAGATTTAACCTTAGAGATCCCCAAGAAAAGTTTTAGCGGTACTTGTACTATTACTATTAATCCAGTTAGGGATGGGATTACTAATTTAACTCTTGATGCGGTGAATCTCAACATTTATACAGTTCAAATTGAGGGTATTCCTCAAAATTTTGACTACGACGGAGAATGCCTACAAATTTATTTGGTTCAGCCTACGGTTGCGGGAAAATCTATCAAAGTTGCCATCAACTATGGGGTAGAAGAACCTCAACGGGGTCTGTATTTTATTCTGCCTAGTGAACACTATCCCCACAAGCCAACTCAAGTCTGGACTCAAGGGGAAGATGAAGATTCGCGCTACTGGTTTCCCTGTTTTGACTATCCGGGACAACTAACTACTTCAGAAATTCGGGTGCGGGTTCCCCAACCCTTGATGGCAGTTTCTAATGGGGAATTGATCCATACCGAAGCTCTAGAATCAGGGGAAAGTATTTTTCACTGGTCACAAAAACAAGTTCATCCTACCTATTTAATGACCTTAGCTGTAGGAGATTTTGCCGAAATTCAGGATACATGGCGGGGCAGACCAGTTAATTATTATGTAGAAAAAGATCGAGTTGCCGATGGTAAACTTAGTATGGGAAAAACTCCCAAAATGATGGAGTTTCTTAGCGAAAAATATGGCTATGAATATCCCTTTTCTAAGTATGCCCAAGTATGTGTTGATGATTTCATCTTTGGGGGGATGGAGAATACTTCCACTACTCTTTTGACCGATCGCTGTTTGATTGATGAACGGGCTGCCATTGACAACCGAAGTACTGAAAGCCTTGTGGTGCATGAGCTTTGTCATCAGTGGTTTGGAGACTTAATTGTAATTAAACACTGGTCTCATGCGTGGGTTAAAGAAGGTATGGCTTCCTATTCGGAGGTGTATTGGACAGATTTTGAGTATGGAAAAGATGATGCAGCTTATTATTTATTAAACGAAGCGAGAAGTTATTTAGCTGAAGATAGTTCACGTTATCGAAGACCCATTGTCACCCATGTGTACCGAGAGGCAATCGAACTGTACGATCGACATATTTATGAGAAGGGTGCTTGTGTTTATCACATGATTCGCACTGAATTAGGAGATGAATTATTCTGGAAAGCCATTAATATTTTTCTTCATGATCATGCCCACCAAACTGTCGAAACTATTGACTTGATCCGAGCAATTGAAAAAGCATCGGGCAGGAATTTAATGTTCTTATTTGATCAGTATGTTTTCCGGGGTGGTCATCCAGATTATAAGGTGGCCTATAGTTGGGATAATGATAGTAAACTTGCCAAAATTACCGTCTCTCAAACTCAAGGTAAAGCCGATAAAACCGTTACAGAAAATGAATTATTCGATCTAAAAATTCCCATTGGTTTAGGTTACATTCAAGAAGAAATTAAAACTTTTACTGTACGTATCCATGAGAAAGAGCAAAATTTCTATTTCCCCCTAGAAAAGAAACCAGATTTTATTAGTTTTGATCAGAACAATAACTATCTAAAAACTGTCACCCTAGAATACGCTCTGCCAGAATTAAAAGCCCAACTCTTCCACGATCCTGATCCTATTTCTCGGATCTATGCTGCTCAAGCTCTGGCAAAAAAAGGCGGTTTGGAAGCAGTGAAGGCTCTAGAATCAGCGTTGAAGGATGATAAGTTCTGGGCAGTCCGATCGGAAGTCGCCCAGGAATTGTCCAAAATCAAGCTAGATCAGGTGAGTGCTATTCTGATTGCTGGTTTGCAAGACCCAGAGGCACGGGTGAGGCGATCGGTCATCGATGCTCTAGGTAAGGTGAAGGATCAACCCAGCTTAGAAGCAGTCCAGGGAATTGTCGTGGCAGGGGATGCCAGTTATTATGTGGAAAGTGCTGCTGCTAGGGTGCTAGGAACTATGGTTTCTGCCAACCTCAAAGAGCAGGAGGCGGGGGTAATTCAACTCCTCAATCAGGTTTTACAGGAACGATCGGGCTGGAATGAAATGGTGCGATCGGGAGCAATTTCTGGTCTGGCGCAACTTAAAACTTCCCCTGTGGCTCTAGAGACAATTATCCCCTATACTAAGCTAGGCATACCTCAACCCCTACGGTTATCAGCAATCCGGGCTTTAGGGGTTGTTTCCAAAGGGCAGGAACCACCCCAAGTAGAGTTGGTCTTATCCCTTTTAGGAGATTTGGCTAAGGAAACTTTCTTTTTGACCCAATTAGCTGTGGTTTTTTCTTTAGGACAAATGGAAACCCCCAAAGCCATGGGCATTTTGCAATCTCTAGCAACCCAAACCCCCGATGGCAGAGTTCGCCGAGTTGCCGAAGAAGCGATCGCCCAAGTCCAAGGGCATATTGGTTCTGACAAGGCGGTGAAACAACTCCGGGAAGAGTTAGACGAAATGAAAAAAGAAAACCAGCAACTTAAGAGTCGCCTCGAAAATCTAGAAGCAAAATCTACCAAATCTCCAGATTAGGCAGCAAATTCTTCAATGATATCCATCAGTTGCATCTGAGATTGCATGGGCAGGAGATTTGCGAGGGGAGTTTCTAATTTACCTCCCCCTAATTTGACGGAAATATTACGGAGGATGTGAAGTACCCGCTCCTCTGTTATTTCTTCGTTCAAAATAGGATAAAGCTGTTCAGCTAAAACCGTATGCAGGTGGGCATCCCGGAGATAAAGATGCCACTTGGCTACGTCTATATAGACGTTCTCCCCGATCGCTGCGGCCAGTTGTTCGATTCCTTCAGTGTTATTAGAGTTAGACATTGTTATTAGGAGAATAATTAGCGATCGCAAAAACATAAACTCCATGCAGGAGTAAGGCTGTGCCAGAAATACCCGTCACCCAAATTAGCCAAGCCCAATCGGTATGGTTCAGGGTATGAAAAAACCACAGCCCAGAATTGATACAGCCAAAGGCTGCCACATGGGTAGCAAAGGTCATCCGGTCATCTAAGCGGCGATAATCGGCATCATTACGATCGGGAATACGAGACCAACGAGGAGGCATAGTTATTAGATTAATCGGTGAATTTATGGCAACCCTCAAGGGGCTATCATGGGCTTCGGCTATGCTCATTCCCCAATTTACGATGACTGAATTTATAATAGTTAAATTTATGGTGTCTAAGCTGACGATGGTCGAGCGTAGTCGAAGCTATGTAAATTCTAACCCAAATTTTCGTTGATTTAGAGGATTAACTCTAGGGATTATTAATAGTTTGATTTAGGTTTCTAGCTCGATCGATTATATTATTTGTTCCAATATTATTTGTCCCTGTAGGAGAGGTTCTTCCAGTATTAGAACCAGTAGCAGAGTTAGCATTACCAGAATTACTAGGAGCTCGTCTTACACCCTGAATCGCTGAATCATTATCATTAGTTGAATTAGTGACTGAATTTGTCCCTGCATTAGTTCCTTGATTACTTACTGAATTAGGGTTAGAAGCTGGGCTAGAATTAGTAACGATCGCAGGATTAGAAGGAACTGTAGTTCCAGTAGGAGCCGTAGATAAAGATGCCCCGCCAGCCCCACACTGCCAGTTAGGAATCGGCGTTCCAGAGTTGAGGAGGGCTTGGAGACGACTACGGTATACCGTTAGTTCACCCCGGCGATCGGCAGGGGTCTGCGGTCTCATGCGATCGATCACCCGAATTGCCCTAGTCCAGTCCTGCTGGCACACCGCTTGGTTTAGTTCTATGTTTAGAGGGGCAGCAGGGTTAGTAGTTTGGGCTAAGGCAGGTGATCCTATTCCTAGCCCCATTAAACCCACTGTAGTCAATAAATTGGTTAATAAATTTTGCCATTTCATGGTTAAGTACCTTCTAGCTTAGCCATCCCTTGAGCCGTCTGGCTACTTGAGGACGACGCAGTTTTCGCATTGCTTTACTTTGAATCTGGCGGACTCGCTCCCGAGAGAGATTGAACATTAAGCCCACTTGCTCTAGGGTGTAGGGTTCATTGGTAGTCAAGCCGTAGCGGAGAGAGATGACATCTTTTTCCCGCTCGGTTAAGACATCCCCTAAGACTTGCCAAATTTCTTGGCGCATCATAGCCTCGCTCATCTGCTCTTCTGGCAATTGGTTTTGGTTATCTTCTAGGAGATCTACCAGTTCCGTATCTTCCCCCTTGCCGACTCGGTGATTTAGGGAGAGCGATCGCCGGCGTAGTTGCAGGAGTTGCCGTAGATGATTGGGGGATACTTCTAGCTCTTGGGCTAATTCCTCTTCCTTAGGGTTACGCTTCAGGGTTTGTTTGAGTTCCCGTTGAGCTTTTTTAAGTTTGTTAAGTTTTTCAACAATATGAATGGGCAGACGAATGGTTCTGGCATCGTTGGCGATCGTCCGGGTAATAGCTTGCCGAATCCACCAATAGGCGTAGGTAGAAAACTTGTAGCCCTTCTCTGGGTCAAATTTTTCCGCCGCCCGGTTCAGACCCAAAGCCCCTTCTTGAATTAAGTCTAGAAAAGGAACACCCCGATTCAGGTAGCGCTTAGCGATCGATACGACTAGACGTAGATTAGAGCGGATCATTTTCCGTTTAGCCACCCTACCTTTATAAAGTCGGTTTTCTAGCTGCTTTTCTGTAAAACCTGTAGCAGCAGCTAATTCACTCTTATTAGGTTTACGACCGAAGTTTTGATGGAGGGTTTTCTGGAGTTGGTCGATCGTCACCAAAAACTGGACTCGCTTTGCCAGTTCTACTTCTTCCTCTGGCTTTAAGAGAGGATAGCGCGCCATTTCCTTAAAAAATGCTCCTACCGTATCATCACCACTGGTTTTCCGATAGCCGGATAGTTGAGGTTCCGCCATATCATCCCCAGCTTGGGAAAAGTCATCCTCCATAGGAGAGGGGGGGTTAATCTCTAGAAAATCGTTGTTCATATTTAACTATCCTTGGAGTTACTTATCTTAAAAGTTGGGAAGAAAAGCTCAACTGCATGGTTTAGCTAAGTTAATAGCTGAATTTAATTCCCTGGTAATTTCTGAATAGGAAAATGGAGTAGTTACGCACCCTAGTTCTGGCTTAGATTCCGCCCAAAGTTAGGCAGAATAACCAGATATTCAGATAGTTTACTTAACTGCTGATAAGTTTGACCCCCAAGGCTGATTTTAGATAATCAGGTGTTAAAATTATTCTGGAGTTTTTTCAGCAAGCTTATGATAACTGTATTAATTCATACCTAGGATTATACCTAGATTTGTACCTAGTGAATATACTTAGATTATACATCCTATTTTATCAGAAAACCATGACCTAGTTGTGGCAATGGTAACAAAACGTCACGGCCAATAATTTTTCTATGCCCTATTTTTCCTCTGGGTCTGTCTTAGCAGCTTCTAGTGCCGATTATGTAATTCCCCTCCTAGCAAAGCCTGATCTAGAAACTCGATGGGTAGAAGTATTAGTAGATTGTCCGGGGCAACAGGAGCTTTATACCTATAGTCTATCCCCCGGACTAGGAGTGCAACCGGGATCGATTCTGAGTGTGCCTTTTGGTAATCAGCAGTTGGGGGCGATCGCTATCCGGCTATTATCTTCTCTTCCAGAAAATTTAGACCCCCAGAAAATCAAGCAGGTAGAAGAGGTAATTAGTCATAATTATTTTCCTGATCACTACTGGCAACTGCTATCCCAAGTGGCTGAATACTACAGAACGTCTTTGGTGGCGGTGATCAATGCGGCTCTTCCTCCGGGACTGTTAAGCAAAAGCCAACGCCGAATTAAACTTAAAGCTGATATTCCCCCCCAAGGAGATGCGTTTCTTAATCCTAGTGCCAAGGAAATTCTGCGTCT
>JANMHD010000608.1:0-4700 GCA_031374985.1 Coleofasciculaceae cyanobacterium OTE_70_metabat_329
GCGAGATTAGCTCCATCTAACTTTGCCTTTTCTAAGTTAACTTGTTCTAGTTTACCCCCTTGGAGGTTTGCCCCACTCAGATCTGCTTCCTGCAAGTCTGCCCAGTTAAGATCCACTCCTTGGAGATTCGCAAGGCGTAGATCTGCCTTAGTCAACTTTGTCCGACTCAGGTTTGCCTGCTCAAGACTGGCACGATTAAGATTAATACTGCGTAGATCTGCCTGTTTTAAGCAAGCTCCTGTCAGAACTCCATTACTTAGGGTTGCCCAACTCAGATTTGCTTCCGTCAGGTTTGCTCCCGTCAGGTTAATATCGCGGAAGTTCATCCCACTCAGGTTAACCCCACTGAGGTCAACATGGGAAAAGTCCCGTTCTCCTTTTTGGTATTGACTAGTAAATTGCTCCAATTCCATAGTTCTGACTGGAGTTGAGATACCTTTTCTGGTGAATGTAATTTATTTCCTTTTAATTCTAAGTTACAAACTGGTACTTTAATCTAATACACATACAATTTATTTAATTAGCACTTTGACTATAGTAATCCTCAAGGGTTAGTAAATTTCAGAAAGTTCTTAAGACTGTACCCTTTAAGTACAATTTCTACAACTCTTTAGTAATTTTTATTTTACCATTTTATTCATGGCAATTTTAATTTTAGGAGCCTGATATATGCGCATATTAATTCTTTATAAAGTTTGGCTATTTAACCTCCTAGAACATCTATACTAAATTAATATTTTCCTGCCAAAATTAATTATATTCGTCACATTTAATATTATGAATAGTTCAGATTTTTTTGATGATCAGCTTTTGGAGTCTAGAATTAATAAGTTTTATGGTTATGGCAATTATCAAGGAGATTATTGGTTTATTGGGCTAGAAGAATCAGGGGGAGATTTTACTAATATTAATCAAAGAATACATACTTGGTCTAAGAGAGGTGAACAAGAAATAGAAGATATGGCCGAATATCATAGGGCACTGGCGACAGAGGATACCAATATTGACTCTACTTGGAAGGGATTAATTCGGATTGTATTGAGTGCTAAGGGGTATAAGAATATTAATACAAAACATATTACTGAGTATCAAATAAATTCCTTGGGCAGGAAAAATAAAGAAACTTGCCTGCTAGAATTATTCCCCTTACCATCACCTGCTACTCGTCATTGGCTCTATGGTCAACACTCTAAACTTTCCTTTTTGACTGACAGAGACACCTACAGAGCATATTGTGTAGATAAGCGCATAGATCACCTTAACCAAAAAATTGAAGAATGCCAGCCTAAGGCTGTAGTTTTTTATGGTAAAGGGTATGAGTATTATTGGAAAAAATTAACAAATGTTGAGTTTCTCCCAACAAATGCTGGTTTTCTTGTGGGTAAAAATAGTCAAACTGTATTCGTGATAGCTAAACATCCTGTTGCTTTTGGGACTTCTAATGAGTACTTTCATAGTATAGGTAAACTAATCACTTCCGAATCTTCTAAAAAATAGTTTTTAGTCTTAGATTAGAATAGTATTTGGGGTACAAACTTTCCTAAATATTATTAATAAAATCCTTGCTTTGGATGCCTACCCATTAATTATTTGGACTGACTATAGAGATGTAGGGAGTTTGGAGATATTGCCGGGCCGCAGCTTGGAGATCGGCAGCAGTGACTTGATTAATTCTCTGGATAAATTTTTGATCAAAGTCTATTCCTAGGTTGATTGCTTCATACCAGCCATAGATTTGTGCTAATTGAGCGTTAGTTTGTTTACCAAGGGCGTACTGTCCTAAAACTTTGTTTTTAATTATTTGAACTTCTTTGTTAGTTAAAAGGGTAGTAGAGAGGCGATCGACCTCTGCTTTTAATCCCGCTTGGGCAAGGTCTTGATTGGCCGCCGCTGTCCCCAGATAGACCACAAAGGCGGATACATCGGCGCGGGTGGGATAAAGAGCAGAAACTTCGTAGGCTAATCCCTGCTTTTCTCGGATTTCCACAAATAGGCGACTAGATAAACCATTTCCTAGGTAGGCACTGAGAAGTTTCAAGGCGGGGTAGGCGGGTTGATACACCGAGGCAGCCAAGTAACCAAGCATGACGATCGCCTGTTGAGTTTGCTGCTGGATCACCCGGCTTTGGGGTCGATCGCTAAGGGGGTTCCAAACCATCTCCGGCATTGGTACGGCAGGAGCTTGCCAGTCTCCCAATACTTGCTCCACTAATTCCAGCACCTCTGGATGAGTAATATTCCCAGCGATACTTATAACTAAGTTATCAGGACGTAGATAAGCCCCATGAAAATATTGCAGGTCTGCTTTGCTCAGGGCAGTCACAGTTTCTATAGTTCCCAAAGAAGAGGTAGCGTAGGGATGATCTTGGTATATAAGTTGGCGCAGAGTATCAAAGGCCACAGTCATGGGTTGTTCTTGGGATTGGCGAATTTGCTGGAGGATGAGGCGGCGTTCTAGCTCTATTTGTTCTTCAGGAAAAGAGGGCGATCGAATAATTTCTCCTGCCAACTGCAATAAAGGTAGAAAATCCTTAGTTACCGATTTCATAAACACTAAAAAGTAATCGGTAGAGGCATCTGTCCCTAGACTAGCCCCCACAGATTCCACCTTCTCAGCAATTTCTAGAGCAGATAAATTCCGAGTTCCTTTCATCATCACCGCTGCCAACAAAGAGGTCAGCCCCGCCTGCTCCCGTGGCTCCCAACAACTCCCAGCTCGAAAAAATAAGCGTCCTGCAATAATATCCGCCGTAGGATTCTCAGTGGTGATCACCACAATCCCATTGGCCAGAGTCGTTTTTTTAGTCATAATAATTCCTAATTTGATAGTTCTAGAGTAAGGACGTTCCCTGCACGGTGGGGAGATACTTACTTCTTGATCTAAAGCCCAATAACATACTTACGCCATTCTTCATGGCGACCGCCCTTAACTTGTTTGGCAACTTCAAAGTGTAAACTACTATAGGGACGACGGGGCTGATGGCGTAGGGGCATATTAGCTTCCTTAGGAGTCCGACTACCTTTCTTGACATTACAACGAACACAGGCAGCAACAATGTTTTCCCAACTATCGCCGCCACCACGGGAGCGGGGGATAATATGATCTAGGGTCAATTCATCTCCTGTATAAGCGCAGTACTGGCAGGAGTAGCTGTCCCGGTGGAGGATATTCCGGCGGGTGAAGGGAATTTCTTTATAGGGTATCTGAACATAGTGACGGAGCCGAATCACTGTCGGCAAGGGAAATCCGGCATACACACATTTACCGTTGTGTTCGACCTGTTCTGCCTTGTCTTTGATCAGGAGGACAACTGCCCGCCGCCAAGTGGTAATGTTTAGCGGTTCGTAGGAGGCGTTTAGTACAAGAACCTTACTCATGGTTTACCTAGGTTGCACTTTTACAGATATTAACATATCTCTCTCTCGTTTCCTGATAGAAGAATTGCTGTTTATACATTAAAGTTGAGATCAGTTTCCAGCTTTGAAGTACAAGTAAATGACAGAAAAGAAGATAGCAGCCCTTTTTGAAAATCAGCCTCGGCAGTGGAGTCTACGGGGCGATCCTTATTTGTGGAGAGAAATGATTGCCACGATCGGAGAAATTCCTCTACCCGCTACAGAACATCAGCTTATGGAACTATTAAGTAGTACCTTCGATCGCCTTGTGGGTTATCCCATCACCCATCACCAAGATATTTTTATTGAGCGGTATGCTCATGGCGGCATGTCTAGTGGTTATGTTTGCCTTAAGTTTTGGCGAGAAAAAGTATTTCCTCTGCTGCAAGCTAGGTACTTAAAATTTGTGACTAGATTATAGAACCTATTTGATATCTTTTCAGGAAACAGCTAGACGCTTAAGCATTAACCTGATACGAGGCGATCGCTCTGGTCTAGACTCGCAATATTCACCCTGTGGGGAATCATAGCCTAGGTCAAGTCATACAAATTCTTGAACCAAGTCACAAACTTTTGAGCATTGGGATGCTGTGGATTTAGGATTTGCTCCTTACTGTATTTAATTGGTTCATGTATTTGTAGTCCCGGCGGATCCTGCCAAGCTAACCACGTATAAATACTTGCTTTATCCAGATAAGTATCCTTAAATTTTGCTCCCTTACTTTTTGCTTCTTGAGCGGCTTCTTGGGCAAACTGCCATAGTGGTTCATTTCCCGTAGGAATTATGGAAATCAAGAAAGTTTCTAACATTCCCCGCGTTTTATTGTCAGGCATAATCCAAATTCCAAACTTAATTCCCTCAGAAGTTGTATGGATTAAACCATCTTCTGGTAAAAATTGGGGAATGTCAGGAATACCCTTTAAACTAGCATTTCTAATACTTTGCCAACTTGCTAAAGCATCATCATCAGCATCAATTATAATTCCTAATGTGGAAAGTTCAGATGCTTGTAATTCACTGATAATTATATCTGAGTCTACTAAATTATTATTACCCTCACAATCACGAATATACACAATTGGTTTTTTATTTATTTCCCAAACAATACCATTGGCTTCAATTAAATATGGTATTACACGAGCATCTTGTTTCCCTTCTACAAGAAGAATTTTTTCAGGACTTTTAGACATTTTTATCGTACCTCAAGTCCCCGTTCCGCAGCGATCGCAATTTGCCGTTCAGTAAAAGCAACACTATGGGATTTTCCTTTTTCAATTCGATGAATCATAATCCCGTCTTCACT
>JANMHD010000010.1:0-1760 GCA_031374985.1 Coleofasciculaceae cyanobacterium OTE_70_metabat_329
CTCTAATGTTTGGGGTCGGTTCTTTCTGTACGGCAGTATTGTTTATTTCGAGTCTAGGGGCCGCAAAATAGAGGTACTAGAGGTACTATAAAAAATAGAGGGAGGTACAAAAAGGGATATGAAACACGCATTAAGGAGAATAAGCATCCCCCCAAGGAATAGTTGCCTGAACGAGAACGATCAGTAGGCTTAGACATTTTCTTCCTTAAACTACAGTTTCATATCCCTTTTTGTACCTCCCTCTATTTTTTATAGTGCCTCTAGTACCTCTATTTTGCGGCCCCTAGACTCGAAATAAACAATACTGCCGTACAGAAAGAACCGACCCCAAACATTAGAGATCTAGCTAGGGGAATATTAGCAATATAAAATATGGAGAAGAAAAAACGAGAGACAGGATAGGCGATCGCACAACCCACCACCCAAGTAGAATCTATCTTAGTTAGATAAGCCAACAAAGCTGCTGCTAAATAAACCAAGAAAGTCTCAAAGGAATTTTGGTGCGCCCAAGTTGCCCGCTGCCCATAGGCGGGGAGTTTATCAAACATGGCCCGGGGAGCAGACATATCCATTCCCACCTGAAACCGCGCATAGGCGACAACTAGGTAAGGAAAATAAATTAAGACTGCTGCCCCGGCAATGCTATACAACAAAATTGCCGATACAGATAAATTCAGCATAGGATTTGCTTAAATAATAGATTTTGGGGAAATGCACCGCCCAACCCACGATGCATCCTTAATTTTTGGATATTTGCTAAAAAACTAATCAAAATAAAACAGAGTTAATACTTTTCGTTGGTCTTCGGCATCCTGACAAGTTTGTAGGAGAGTTTGACTATCATGAAAAGCAAAGCAAATTAATTGCTGACACCGAGAAACTATCTCTTGATTACATAAAGCACTAGCTTCACCAAGGGATAGATGATTATTCTCAGGATTTTCCACCAAGTTCATTACATGTTGTAGCTGATCTTGGGATTCTCTGGGTTGGCGATCGAGGCTCTGGGGCAAGATCACGGTCAACAGGTTGGGATCCGCTTTCATGGCTCCCCGGATTGCGGCTGAATTTGTCCCTGTAGCACCAGAGGTGAGAATCCGATTTCCGCCCAAAACAAGGGCATAGGTCATCATTTCAATCAAATGCTGGTGAGTGATGGGAACATGGCGTGATCCCAACAGGGCGATGCGCTTGGAACTAGTCTGCTGAATTGCTGCCAGTTCTTGGGCGAGGATATCAATTTTAGGAATTTCTACTGATTGAGTCAATTTCGTTGCTCGTGCTGTGACAACTTGAACTTGGCTATTATAGCACCTAGAGCAAAAATCCCAAATTTCTTATGGGATGAAAAACTGCGTAGGAAAGTAGTGAAAATCAAATAAACATGAACAAAATTTGTGTTATGGTAGTTAAGCCTAGGACGTATAGCTCAGTTGGTTAGAGTACCACGTTGACATCGTGGGGGTCACTGGTTCGAGTCCAGTTACGTCCATCCTAGACATATTAAGTATTGCAGCCATTTTAATATCTGCCCACAACTGTTTCTGAAAATAAGTTAGAGCAAATAAAAGCCAATTATGGCTGAGTATTAAAGTGTGTGTAATTGTTTTCCGATATAAATCGGAGCGGCGGGATTTGAACCCACGACCCCCACTACCCCAAAGTGGTGCGCTACCAAGCTGCGCTACGCCCCGTGATCACCTTGCTAAGTATAGCGGAAATATTGACAGATTACTACTATTAAATCGCAAAATATTAAG
>JANMHD010000036.1:0-3542 GCA_031374985.1 Coleofasciculaceae cyanobacterium OTE_70_metabat_329
CCACATCCCTTTCTTATTCTTAAAACCCTCATAAATATGGTCAATTACCCCATGTAAAAACGTCCCCGTTCCCACCGCCGGATCGAGAATTAGAACCTGATGAGATTCAATAGTTTTTTCTGGATTTTGGGGGTCTGGAATAGTTATTTTTTGCTTACTTGCCAAACCATCCTTAATCCCAAACTTCTCCTTGAGAATATAATCCACACTCCGCACAATATAGGAAACCACCGGCTCAGGAGTATAATAAACCCCTCGTGATTGCCGCATTTTTGGGTCATAGGCTGCTAGAAACGTCTCATAAAAATGTACTACTGGGTCTTCCCGCCGTGTCCGTTTGCCAAAATCTCTGAGGATCGCCTCCATATCCGTCAACTTCAGAATATTCGCTAAAATATCCACCGCCCAAGCAATACTTTCATCCAGATCAATTCCCGCAATCTTATCAAAAATATCTCGTAAAAAAGGGTTCGTTTTTGGTAGCGCATAAGCCGCCGTTTGCCGTGAGAAATTATTAGGAACTGGCGTATTACACCGAGCCGCAAATAATCCATAACAAATAGTTTGGGCATACATATCTGCAAAATCTGTCCGGGTCAAACCCGAAATTAAAACCTGTTGAAACGATCGATACTGATCAAATAAAGTCCCGGTTTCTGCATCTTTTAGCTTGATAGCGATCGCCTTCTGAATCAACTGCGCCAAATCAGCCATCCGCTGTGCTAATTCTTTCGGAGTTTTTGCTTGTGGAGCTTGAGTTTCTAGAAAACCCTTAAGCAAAATTTCTACCTGCGCTTGTCCTTCTATATCTGCCTTAAATTTGCCATTTTTATCAAACGCTCCTAAACTAGCACTAGAGCGAAATTCACCCCCTACATACCATCGAAACTCCAAATAATCTGTAAAAATCAAATTACCCAAAGCCCCTAAATACCGCTTCATTTGAAGAGATTTTTCTTCTTTCTTCAGAGAAACTCCAATATCTTTCGCCTCTACATAACCAAGCTCTTGATAATTCTGACTAATCACAAAATCTGGCGCGCCATAATGCTTTCTCTTTGGCTCATTCGTAACCGTGATCTTCGGATCAAAAGATTGAATTAACTGCTGTAAAGCAGGGCGATAGGTATGCTCCGTTTCTATTTTAGTTTGATAAATTTTCTGAACTGTTTGGAGATAGCTTTGTAGAGGGTTCATTTTGTTGGTGAAGAAAGAGTAGTTTAACCCTAATATTTATTAGAGGATGTCTGAAAAGGTAGCTTGGCGACTAAAGTCGCAGCTACAGGAGTAAAACCTGCCTCCGCAGGTTGCAGAAAATCCTAGATTTTTCTCAGTCCACGAAGGTGGACTTTGTTCTTGTAGATGCGGTTTCAACCGCCAGAAACTTTTAAAACATCCTCTTAAGTACAAAATACATTAAGTGCTAGCTTGAAAGATCTGATTAGCTGTCAAACTCAACTCTGGAAAAGTTGGTGATATAACTCGTTCATCACCCTGAAATATAGTCACCTGATATTCCCCATCAATCAACTCATGGACTAAAATTGTTGGCTGCTTCGGATTGCCAATAAACCTTCTGCCACCCAGTCCTAAATAATCTACAATCCAATATTCAGGAATACCTACTTCTTCATAATCTTTTACTTTGGTCAAATAATCAACCCGCCAATTGGTGCTGACAACTTCGATTGCGATGAGAATAGAAGCTCCTTGAGTAACCGTAGATTTCTTCTCCCACAATAGCTCATTAATCAAATTAGAATGCTTTAAGATTAAAATATCTGGTAAATAAGCCGACTCACTCTCAGGTGCTTTAACAAATACTTGACTAGGCAAGAAGTAAGGCAAATTTAAGCGCCTATACTCAAACACTAACTCCGTAGCCAAAAATCCTTTAACTTGTTCATGCTTCCCGACGGGTTGTGGCATCTCAACAATCACTCCGCTATGTAGTTCATAAAATTTCTCTTCTGGTTTCCATTGGGCAAACTCTTCAAAGGTAACTAATTGGATTTTTTCTACAGCTTGAACCATGATTTATCTACCTCCTAGTTGAACTAGCGATCGCTAATCTATGACGTTAGCTGATCACATACTAATTCTCTTCATGCCCAGTAACGATCCTATCCTATTCTATTCAACATAAAACTCTTGAGGCAAATTGTCTATTTTGTCTATAATAGAAGTAAAAGAGATATAGTTATGCAAATTGTTTCAGCAACAGAAGCCAACCAAGCCTTTGCTGCGGTCATTGAAAAAGCCCAACGTGAACCTGTGATTATCCGTAAGCAAAATCGTGATGTTGCAGTCATTATGTCTATGGAAGATTATCAACGTATTACTCGGATCAACATTCAAGAATTTCAACAATTTAGGCAAAACATAGGTTCTAAAGCCCAAGAACGAGGTTTAACTGAAGATAAATTAAATGAGCTATTGAGTGAAGATCGATAGCTCTATGCGTTTAGTTATTGATACGAATGTCTTGGTTAGTGCTATTTTATCTCCTGATTCTATTTCAGCAAAGGTTTTAAATTGGGGAGAAAATAATGGAATCATTCTATATTCCACCGCCACTCTGATAGAACTTTTGTCTGTTCTAGGGCGATCGAAGTTCTCTAAATACATCGATCCTCAGGATATTGATGGTTTATCTATGCGAATTAAAACTACGTGGATTTTTGTTGAAATCCTCCATCAGATTAAGTTATGTCGAGATGCTAAGGATGATAAATTTATTGAATTGGCTCTAAATGGTGAGGCTTCCCATCTAATTACTGGAGATAAGGATTTACTCGTCTTAAATCCAATTCAAAATATTTCGGTCATCAATCCTCGTACTTTCTGGAATGAAGTTATACAGTAGAAATTTTCTTTCCAAGTTTACAGCAGATTGCAATTTAGTAATCCAAACTCTTGATCTTCCAGTCTCCCTTTGGAAGGGAGATTTAGAGGTTTTTTCTTGCTACTTATCTGAACACAAACTGCTGTAGATTAGACAGACCCAACTCGATCGATGATGCTCTCTAGGGCGATCGCCATGTGTGTCCAGTGAGTTCCCCCTTGAGAATATACAATGTAGGGTTCTCGGATGGGGCCATCGGCAGAAAGCTCCGAGGTGCTGCCTTGAATAAAAGTCCCCCCCGCCATGATAATTTCGTCATTATAGCCGTGCATTTCCCCCGGAATTGGTTCTAGGTAGGCCCCCACGGGAGATTGTTTTTGCATGGCACTACAAAAGGCAATCATTTTTTCTGGGGAGCCGAGTTTAATCGCCACGATCGAATCCCCTCTGGGTGTAGTGGGGGGTGGGGTCACTGGATAACCCAATTTATCAAACACGTAGCTAATTAAATGAGAACCCTTAATTGCTTCCCCAGCCATTTGCGGAGCCAAGAACAAGCCTTGAAATAGTAACCGTAGTTCAAACCCAGCTCCTAAATGGCTGCCCAAGCCCGGAGCCGTTAACCGACAAGCTGCCTGCTCCACCAAATCTGCCCTGCCCGCCACGTAGCCCCCCGTGGTAATAATCGTCCCCCCCG